>JAKSOZ010000050.1 GCA_024405265.1 Kiritimatiellia bacterium
GGCGGACGGCTTCGTGAACGGAAGTATGCGGAAGACAAGCTTATGGAGATGTTGGGATGACGGCGATTGAAGAAGCGATTTGCAAGCTGCAGGATAAACTGCCGGTTCCGTTTGTCATCGGCGTTACCGGACACAAGCGAGTCGTCGATTCGAAGGCAGCCCGCAAAAGCCTGCTTGAGTTCTTTGAGTTCGTCGGGAAAAACCTTGACGAGAATACGCCCGTAATCCTGCTTTCCGCCTTGGCGACGGGAGCCGACCGCTGGTTCGCTTTGGCGGGGAAAAGAATCTTGGGCAAGCGCTGTTCGCTCGGCTACGTCATGCCGTATGACGGATATGAAAAAGAAGCGGAACAGCAAAGCTTCGTATTCGAATATCTTAAGCGCCTCGCTGAGTTTACCGTTCGTGCCGGGGGCGACGTCGACGACGGGGATGAATCCTTCTACGGCAAGCAGCCGCCGCCGCGGGATCACGACGGCAAATTTCTCAAGTACTTCTCCGCGGGCGAATACATCAGACTTAACTCGAATCTCATCGTCGCGGTTTGGGACGGAAAGATCAAGAAGACGAGTCCCGCGGTCGATTCGCGTAACGGCGGTACCGGCGATATCGTAAAGTACTGCCGCGCCCCCGATGAATATCGACTTAATGATCTTTCCGGTGAGGTAAGACCGATCCCGGTTTGGATTATCAGCTCCGCGCGTGACAAGAGCGGCGATGGATTCGAGGAGTGTAAGGTCAAAAGCGTCAAGCCGGAGACGCTTCACGGAATCTTGCGGGAGCTCGGACGGCTCAATCGCAAACTGATCGAGGTTGCGAAAAAAGCCGACTACCGAGTTAAGGCCGCCGGAGCCATGGCGGGCTTGCCCGGAGACGAGCGCGCAAGTTCATGGATATACCGCAAGACAATCCTCGCCGGGTATTCGGACGGCTTCAAGAAGTGGCATAATAAATTGTTGCGGTGGATCTTTTGCGGTTCGGCTATTGCCGGCTTCTTCGCTCAGGCCTTCGGCGGGGTGGACTTCGTCTTCTTCGAGGGCAAGATTCTTGGCTTTTTCGGCATTCACGGCTTCAAGACCCCCGGCGCGACCTTGGGTCTGACGCTTCTCTTCGCATATGCGGCGTTTGCCTTTGCCGGCTTTATCGTCTACTTCATAATCGGTCGACGCGAGTACGTCTTCTACGGCGGCTATCGCGCGATGTCGGAGATCTTGCGGGTAAAGGCGTATTGGACGTATTGCGGCATCAATGACTCGGTTCTGAAGTACGGTACGGTCATGACCGGATTCGAGCAAAAGACCGGCATTAACCTCATCCGCAATTGGCGTGTCGGCGAAACGAATTCGGCGCTTGCGCCCGAAGTGTTTGTGGAGCGAGTCGATAGGGTGCGTCAAAACTGGCTTGACGAACAGTATAGGTATTTCGAGAAGCGCTGCAAGGAGAACGCCAAAAGTGATTGCCGGCGAATGATCTTGGGCTTGATCGCCTACGTCGTTTCCTTGGGCTTTGTCGTCTGGTTCCTCGGTGGAATTTGGCGTGTGCGCGGCGATGAGTCGACGAGGCTCAATGAAATCGGCTTGTGGTGTGCGTACGGCTTCCTGGTCGGTATCGGTCCGTTCATCATGGCCTGCTTCAGCTACGTGCGTTCGAAGCATCGATATTCGGAACTTGCCGTAAGCTATCGCAAGATGATGGAATATTTCGGACGGGCGAAGGCGAGGATGAGGCCTACCTCTTGGCTGACGCCTGCGGTAAAGCGACAGGTACTTAAGGATATCGGCGAGCGGGCGCTCGCGGAAACGCAAAGCTGGCACGGGAATATCGGCACGATCGATCCTAAGCCGATTATCTGAACTCGGGGGGCTGTAGACGCATGAATTTCGGATTTCTCAGTTATTCGCATGCCGATTTCACTTGGGTCGAATATTGCTACAAGCTGCTTGAGCGAAACGGCATCAACGCGTGGTATGACGATCTCGGCCGCAACATCCCGCCCGGCGAACGGTGGCGGGAAGTGGTCGATAAGCGCATCAAAGACTGCGGAGTGTTTCTTTGTTTTCTTTCAAACGGCATCGATCAGCGTTCGGAGGTTTGGCGTGAGCTGAAGCTGGCGATGTCCGATGAAAAAAAGCTAATCGTCTTCGTGCTGCTCGAGCGCATAGTGCTCAATGCCCTGGATGTCGACGAGGAGTTCAAGCGCAAAATCAGATCCTCTCAGACGATCGCGTTTTATCGCTATGGCGGCACCACCGAGGCGCAGGCGAACCAAATCTTGAGTAAGGATATCTGGAGCGATCAGTTTGTCGACGAAGATTACCGTGCCAAGCACGGACTGAAGCCTTGGCAAAAGGTCAAGAACGTCGCGCTCGATTGCCGCATCGAAGATATTGGTGACGGCAATGCATACGTCTACGATCGCGCCGATCCGCGCGAAGTGGAGCTTGACGGAATCAGATTTCATCGGGTGAAGGGCGATGAGCTAGATCCGAACGCATGCTTCCCCGTGTGCTTCGACAATCAGTGGGGACAGGGCGACGCGGACCGACTGCGGGAAAAGATACTCATTCAAGCGCTCATGCACAACTTTCAGGTTGTCGTCAATCGCGCGGCGCTCGTTAACAGTACGGTGTTTCGCAAGTGTTTTAAGACCAAGGGGAGCGCGTTCGCGAGCCTGATGAACAACGGCTCGATCGTCGCCTTTCTCTTTAATGAGAAAAGTCCGCTCTTCAATACCGCATATGGAGTCGACGCCGAGGCGAAGGCGAACTTCGATCGGTTCGTGCGGGAAAATTCGATTTACTGTCTCTCGTATGATTGGGAGCGGGAGCGTAATCGCAAATTGCTCGGTACCGAATATCTGAGTCAGCGCTTCCACAATTCCATGCTCGATTTCGTCGAAAGCGAGATTCGCCTCGAGGCGGCGGAAAAGGTTTTCGGCCTGACCGCGGCGGAAGGCGAAAAGTTCCGCGCGCGTTGGCGTGAGATACAGTCGGATATCTTAAGGCGATCCGAGAGCGAAGGCAAGCTGTACTCTCGCGAGGAGTTTTACAAGCGTTGGGTCGTAAAGGACAACACGAAAGTCGAGGAGTCGAAAATCGACGACGACAAGCCGTTCGCGCGCGAAGTCAAGCAAGTCGCCGACTTGGTCTACATTACCAATTTGCCGCGGTCGCTCGGCATCGAGCCGCTTTTCGCGAAGGGGGATGCGCTTGAGAAGTTGCGCGTCATAGACGACGCGACGAGAATCGGCGGACGGGAAATTTCGGTGGCGGAGATCGTTTGGGCGCTTAAACAGTTCAAGCCCGAAGCCGTCAAACGCAAGAGCTGGTCTTACGGTAAGGCGATTTCGCTCGACGAAGTCGCGTCCATGCGCAAGCTCGGCGAATGGAGCAGATACGTCAATACGATTCTGTCCGCGCACAAGCGGGCGACGGAGAATATGCTCGACTTTTACGATGTGGAGCGTACGTACGAATATTACAACCACTGCTTTGCGACGGCGAGAACGAATGAACTGCTCGAAAACAAATACGCGTGGAAAAAATGTACGCGGCCGATTACGCTTATTGTCGAGATTGACGACGTTACGATCAAGATTCGCTATGATTCGTCGGGCAGGCGAATTCTGAGACCGAGGATATGCGAAAAGCGCTCCGCATTTATCGGCAAAAGCATTGTCGCCGTTTCCTATACGTTCGCCGATGGCGTAAGGCGTTTGCTTTTCCGCGGCGCTTGTGACGGCGGCGCGAGTGAACTTGTTTCGGCGATAGCGGATTTAAGTAAGGAGGATCGGGTGAAGAAGAAAAACAGCATGACGTGCGAGTGGATGCGTTATCTTGCGCTCAGGCGTCAACGTCCCGAGCTGTTTGTGGACGGCAAGCTCGAGATCGTCACCGACGAACGGGCCGTGGATGAGTTCTCTTCGAGATCCGGTCTGACGATCGGGGTCAAGTATGAGAGCGCGTGGAGCAGGTTGGTCGTCGATCTCGTCAAGAATGAAGACGGCGAGATGTTCGCTTACGAGCGGATTATCCCCAAGGCGAACGGCGCCCCGGTCGTGACCGTGCCGAGGACGAAAGCCGGCAAGTTCGTTCTCTTGCGACAATTCAGGCATGCGATCCGCGGCGAACAGCTTTGCTTCCCGCGCGGATTCGGCGAGGATGGCCTCAGCGCGGAAGAAAACGCGGCCAAGGAGCTCGCCGAGGAGATCGGCGCCAAGGTCGAGAAGGATTCGATTAAGGTCCTCGGCTCGTTTACTCCGGATAGCGGCCTTATGCAGACGAACGTAAGCGTGGTCGCCTGTACGGTCGAGAAGTACGGTAACGAATCGCGCGATGAGGGAATCCTCTCGGTGGAAGAACTTACGGAAGCGGAACTCTTATCCGCCATTGCCGCCGGTAAGATTACCGACGGAATGACGATTGTCGCTTTCAGTCTGTTTCGGAATCTTCGGTCTCAGGTTCGAACTCCCGCTCGGTGAAGAGATCGTCCGGTAGGGAATCGATCCTGTAGACCTTGATCGGCTCGACGACGAGTCCCGTTTCGGTGTGGTAGTAAAGAAGCGCGGTTTTTCGCCTCATTAGTTCTCGTATGTTCGCCTGATCGCTCGTCGAGATCGGGTACCAGTTCGCCCAATCGAGGCGCAGGTACATCCGATAGCCGTCGACCAGGAAAAGTGCCGCGCCGCCGGAAGCGTCCTCTCGCTCGCCCATATAGGTAATGCCGTACTCGCCGCGGGCGCCGCCATACGTTTCGAGCTCGATCGGATGAAGGGTGATCGGATCCTCGCAGTAATCCTCGTACAATGGAGTGAAGTAAGAGAATCGAGGGCGAGGCTATTGAGGGTCAGGCTCCGTCGAATATGTTGTATTGAATATGTTGTTGCGCGTTAAGTCGTCATTTGATATAATAAAAGCAGAATGAGAAAATGGCGAGAGTTCAGAGCGAAACTTAGATATCCTCGAATAATTTGAGGACGGACTCTCGTCATGAAGTTTGATCGCATGGGTCGTAGAGATGAATACATTGAGACGGTGCGGGATGATGAGACCGGCTCAGTCGTCACGAACAAGCACCAACGCTTCGTTTACGACAGCCACCTCTGCATCCAGCGTCTCAATCGATTGCCCACGCGTTATGGTGATGGAGTGGAATTCCAAAAGTGCCTTAGAAAGTGTAGAGGATATTAAGATGTTTGATGCCAGCATGCGAGATGGAATATTGAAGGGATTAGAGATGTTGAAATTGAAGATTTCAAACATACCAGAATGTAGTGTTGAAAATTTGTGCAAAAAAGACGCGGTGACTATTTTGCAAATATGCCGTCATATTTGTTGTAAATGTGATGAACTATGTAAGAGTGGGTTTGATAAGAAGTCAGTTGGTGTAGTGCTTGCTCTGTTATTGACCGAGATACAAGAGCCTATATATGGAGCATATCCAGATCTATTGCCTGATTATTCAAATGATGATGATATCAGGAGATATCTCGGGATGTGTGCGTCTAAGAAATGCTTTAAGATTGAATATATCGATTTATGTCATGAACAATTGATTAAGAGAACACTCGGGTAGCGCATCTTGAAGCTGTTGCGATTGAATGATTTAATACAAGGACCTGACGGGGATAGCAAAGGAAATGCCATTTACAATACGAGATGCAATCCTATATTCAAATCGTTTATCAAGTATAGATAATACTCAGGCAGATGAATTTGCCGGATCCGCCAGCCCTCTAGACATCAGCGATGGGGATTGAGGGGGTCTGACCCTCGTATCCCCAATACTCATTTGAATACACACTTATGGAGTGGTAATAGATGAAAATTGTAACTTTCTATAGAGAAAAAGCAACTGATAATCGTTGCCTTACCAAAGAGACCATGGATAATAAAGATTTTTCTATGCCTACGTTGGAAGATGGAGAGTATATGCTTTGGCAGGGTGTTCCTGTGCCCACGGTTCTGCGATGGGGAAGTTTGGCTCTGTTTCTTGCTGGTGCGTTACTGGCGACTTTAGGATGCTGGATATTCGTCGATTGCAATCCCGACGATAGACTGGCATGTCGCGCTTTCGGTTTGATATTGATGGTTTCCGCCGGTGGACTATGGACGATACCATGGATAATCTCTCTTTGTATGCAGATGACCAGATACTACATAACAACGGAGAGGATAATAGTTGATTATATGTGGTGTAACAAGCGTTTCCAATTCGTGGTTAAAACAATCTCTGGAGGACATGTTCGCGTCGTGTCGGAGCTTCCTCAGCCATTCGCGCGACGTGACATATGCTTCTTCCGGGATTTAGTAGAAAGACGAACTATGTTCTTTTCGTTTATTTCTGTGTCCGGGGAGGAAGTTGTCTCTGTTAAGAATGCGATAAGAAGCTTATACTGTCCTTAGTCGGCCCGAAAGCAAAGCAATATAAAAAGAAGCTATCGAGGGTCTGGCCACGTCGAATATGTTTTTTCGAGCGCGGCACTTGCTTTGCTGCATAAAAAGTGGTATGATATTATGCAGAAAGATTGAGATATATGCACATATTCGACTATAGTTTTCTGCAGGATAGCTTGCTCCCGGCGCAATTCGCAAGCTCGGAGCAGACCGAGGCGTTAAGTATTTGCGATAAATGAGAGATACGCGGATTTTCTTGAAGAGTTTTTTGGGTGCAGTCCTTGGGATTGTGCTAGTAGGATGCTGTCTAGAAAATAGTAGCACAGATAATCGGCCTTTTGATGTTTCTGTCGCTGAACGGACTTTGGATGTTGATATCCGTCTATCTGCAAGTACTGGTAATAGTCAAGTTTGGAATTATGATAGGGGTAGGGATCACGAGAGCTTTTATGGTAGAAATGGGATTGTGTCGGCTCCTTTGATAATGGGTGATAGTGTAGTTGAAGTACGCGTGGATAGAAATAAGATGGTTATTTATGATAGTGAGGCAAAGCGGACTCTCGCGACTCATACGGCAGGATGGAGTAGTATCTTGCAATGTGTCGGAGTGGTTAGTGTGCAGGGGAAAAGTTATTTGCTCGTGATAAAAGGAGTTGCTACATACAAAAATTATTCGCGAATTCATGTGTTCAATGATGAGTTCAAGTGCTGTTATGAAACAAATATTGAAGGGCGGACTTGGCAAATTGAGGATATAGGTTGTAATGGTGACGTTCCTTTTGTTGGCATCAAAAACGCATGTAGTGAACGGATCTTGCGAATTGATTTCACAAGTAAGTGATTCTGCTCCCATATTCGGCCTGGCGATATGGGTGGCCTACAAGCTTATTCGGCAATCGCTGTCGAAACGTACGTATGGAAGGATAGGTCGGCTTTCTTGCCGCAATTGAGGATTGCTATCATTCCGCAAATATGATACAATAGTGACAAATGATTGGTGAGAAAAGTATTATAACTGTTCAAGAAGCTGCTGATAAGTGGGGGATATCGACCCGCCGCGTGCGTATGCTTTGTGCGGAAGGGAAGGTGGATGGTGCGCGACGGGAAGGAAAGGCGTGGCTGATTCCGGCGGAAGCTGCTCGGCCGATAGACGGACGCAGCGTGCGCTATTCGGAGATTCCGCGTGCGCTCGTGTCGCTTGTGAAGGAGGTCGAGGCGCTGAAGGCGAAATGTGCCGCGCTACGTCCGCTTTCTGAAGGTGAGCTTTCTCGTTTGCGAGAGCAGTTCATTATCGACTATACCCATTCTTCGACGGCAATCGAGGGTAATACCTTGACGTTGAGTGAGACGGCATTGGTTCTGGAGGGAATTACCATCGCGCAAAAGCCGCTCAAGGATCATCTTGAGGCGATCGGGCATCGTGACGCATTCAAGTTTTTGGAGGCGCAAGTCTCGGCCGATGCGCCGATTTCGGAACGCTTCGTAAAGGAGTTGCATACGCTCGTGCTCGCCGACAAGCCGGAGGATCGAGGTGTGTATCGACGTATTCCGGTCATCATCACGGGTGCCGCGCATACGCCGCCTCAGCCCTATTTGATTGTGCCGCAGATGGAGGAGTGGATTTGCGATTATCAGGCGACGAAACTTAATCCGCTCATAGCCGCCGCGCTTTTCCACATTCGCTTCGAAGCGATTCATCCGTTCATTGATGGCAATGGGCGGACGGGAAGATTGCTCGTTAATTTCATGTTGATGCGCGCGGGATATTTGCCGATCAGCATCAAATACGAATCGCGACTCGCGTATTATCAGGCTTTTACGACCTATCACACGACAGGTTCGCTCGAACCGATGGCGCGAATTATCCTCGAAGCGGAGAAATCCCGCTTGCAGGAGTGGCTGAATATCATTAAAGTAACAGACAATCGCTGAATGGCGGTACAAGTATTCCTGTATGATGAAAAGCTTGATTGATATTCTAAGATTAATTTGGAAGGCTATCTGGATATTCTCGATGGCAATGCTGGGATTGATACTTTTTTGTGTTGTTCCGGATATTCCCGGTTGCTGTCGATTCAGACGCTATATTGCTTATGAGACTTATGATGATATGGTGACGAATGAGCGAGAGGCGGTGCGAAATATCTTCACCTTTCAGAAGGACGGTCGGGAATATAAGGGGGTTGTCACTGTTCGCTGCCGCGCTCTTGCTTCGGGACCTGCCGTGTTGATTTATGATGATAGCGGTAGGCTTGTTGACAAGACGTTAGATATTGGCGATTATCATATAGAGCAAAAATGGGGCTTTGGGTGGGCGGATATGTTCAATGGGTACACTCCTGATAAAGGCAAACGATAAAAGTGTAGCGGAAGGTTGATGCGGCGCGGCAAATTATAGTGGCGAAAAGCGCTGAAAATATGGACTTAAGAAGCTTTATGGATAGAGTAACCGAGT
>JAKSOZ010000051.1 GCA_024405265.1 Kiritimatiellia bacterium
AGGATCTTCGTGATTTCGATGGGCTCGAAAACCGCCGTCTTCTAGAACTCCTTACCGTCGGGCGTCGCTTCCGTCTTCCCGATGGTACGGGTGTAATCTTAGGTCGCGACCAGGAAGAGAATGCGATCTTGAAGGCTGAAACCTGCGGAGTCGTCGTAGCTCCCAAGTCCGTTCCCGGACCGACTGCGCTCTTGCCGAATGTCCGTAGCGAAGCCGACCTTGAGCTCGCGAGAAATCTCGTTTGCGCGTACTCGAAGTACGACAAGTTCGAAGGTGATATCGAGCTTACCGATGGCGTGAAAGTGCCGCGTCCTTATTCCCGCGATCCTTTTAAGGCGTTTCAGATATGCTAGAAACTCTCGCGAGTCACTTGGATCAAATCGCTGCCTTAGCTCCGACCTACGGCTATCTCTTCGTTTTCGTCTTTATGGCGATCGAGTCGAGCTTTATCCCGTTTCCTTCCGAGGTCGTGATGATTCCGGCGGGTTTTCTTGCCGCGCGTGGTGAAATGGGCTCGGCTTTACTCGCGGTTGTAATCGCGATTTTAGGTTCGCTTGTGGGTGCCTATCTTAATTATTTCCTTTCGTTGTGGCTCGGACGTCCTTTCCTCGAAAAGTACGGAAAGTATTTCTTCGTAAAAAAGGAGCCTCTTGATCGTGCCTGCGAGGTCTTTAATAAGTACGGCTCTGCGACGACGTTCGTCTGCCGCCTTATACCGGTTATTCGTCAGCTTATTTCGATTCCTGCCGGGATTTCGAAGATGCCGCTTCTTCCGTTCACTTTCTTTACCGCGCTCGGAGCGGGGATTTGGTCGGCGATTCTATGCTTTGTCGGGTATGTGATCGGTCGATCCACGAGTGATATTTCCTATATGGAATTGGTCCTTAAGGGAAAGATGATGGCGACGGATAATCTGCCGATAGTCGTTTGCGGAGCGATTGTTTTAGCGGCGCTATATGTCATGGTTGAAAAACTGGTAATGAACGAAAAGTAATGTTGGTCGAAGTCGAGCATCTCAAGATCGCGTTTAAATTCGAGAAACGGCTCTCGGTTCCCGTTAGAGACGTATCTTTGAAAATCGCCGAGGGCGAGCGCGTTGCGCTTGTAGGCGAGTCCGGGTGCGGCAAAAGCTTGACGGCGCTTGCGCTCGGCGAGCTGGTTGATCGTGCGATCATTTCCGGTAAGATCAAGCGAAACGCGAAAATCGCTTATATTTTCCAAAATCCGATGCAATCGTTGAATCCGGTTATGAAAGTCGGTCGTCAAATCGATGAAGCCGCGCCCTTTACCGGCATCGCGATGAGGCTTTTGGACGCGGTAGGTCTCCCGATAACGACGGTCAACAAATATCCTTCGGAACTCTCGGGTGGTCAGCAGCAGCGAGTGATGATCGCGATGGCGCTTGCGCAAAGCCCGGATCTGCTTATAGCCGATGAGCCGACGACGGCCTTGGACGTGACGACTCAGAAGGAAGTCCTCGATTTGATCGACAAGATCGCGCGAGAGCGTAAGATGGCGGTATTGCTGATTACGCACAATTTAGGTCTTGTCGCTCAATATTCCGATTTCGTGAATGTGATGTATGCCGGTGAAATCGTTGAGCGTGGTGCCGTGAAGGATGTTCTCTCCAATGCTCGACATCCCTATACTCAAGGCTTGATCGCGGCGGTTCCTCGCCTTGATCTTCCTAAAGATTCGCCATTAGCGGAAATTCCCGGGACAGTACCCGCGCCCTGGGCATGGCCGAGCGGATGTGCATTTCATCCTCGTTGCCCGAAGGCCATGGAAGAATGCAAAAAGAAAGTTTTGGAGACTTGTGTATGCAAATGATTGAAGAAATAGATCCGAGATTGCATGTGACCGATATCACGAAGCCTTTCGAGTTCGATCTTTCGCGCCCGCTTGAAATTGAAGTCGGTTGCGGAAAAGGTCAGTTTTTGACGCGAGAGGCGAAGCTGAATCCCAATTGCGATTATCTCGGTATCGAACGCATGCTCGATAGGGTGAGACTCTTTTCGGGGAAGTGCAAGCGCGGCAAAATCGCGAATGCGAAAATTCTCCGCCTTGAAGCCTTGTATACGTTCCACTATCTTCTTCCCGAACACCATGCTCGCAAGGTCTACGTCTTTTTCCCTGATCCGTGGCCTAAGAAAAAGCATCATTCTCATCGTCTCTTCGGACCGCTCTTTTTGAATGCGCTTTGGAAACGCCTCGAAATCGGCGGCAAGTTGGAATTCGCTACCGATCATAAGGAATACTTCGAAACCGTGCTCGAATGCTTTGCGGGTGACAATCGCTTCGAGCGCGTCGAGGCGATGCCGCGGCCCAAGGAAGTATGGACCGAGTTCGAAACGATGTTCCGCTCGCAGGGGCTCCCGATTTATTCCGCCGCGTGGAAGTCGCTCCCTGCCGACGACTCGCCGCTAGAGCCGCTTACTATCCCTCCGGAAGCCGAACCTAGAGAAGGTATTGAACGTAGAATCTAAATGGCGCTTACCATAACAGAAAGCGTAATCGAAGAAGTTAAAGCTCGCACCGATATCGTTGAGCTTATCTCTTCTTATGGTGTTCAGATTCGTAGCGCCGGAGCCAGCAAGAAAGCGTGTTGTCCTTTTCATAACGAAAAAACGCCTAGCTTCAATATAAACGAGGCTAAGGGGTATTATCATTGTTTCGGTTGCGGAGAGTCCGGCGACGCGATTAAGTTCGTTCAGAAAATGGAGGGGCTCTCCTTCGCTGAAGCGGTAGCTCGCTTGGCGGAGAAGTGCGGCGTCACGATCGTCGAAAAGGAAGATAAAACCGCCGTCAAGCGCAAGCGCCTTTATGCGCTCATGGCGGAGCTTGCGGCGTTCTATTCGCGTTGCCTCAAGTCGACTAAAGAGGCTCAAATAGCGCGTGATTATCTTTTAAGCCGAGACTTGCCGGAAAGCGTTCAGGATGATTTCTTGATCGGTTACGCTCCCAATGGCTTTGCACCGATCGCGAAATGGGCTGAAAAGCACGACTTTACCTTGTCGGAGCTAGAGGAAGCGGGCGTTGTGATTGCGCCTAAAAACGCCGACGATCGTGGCTATCACCGATTCTCAGGGCGTTTGATGTTTTCCATTAAAGATAAGCAGGGTCGAGTGGTGGCCTTTTCCGGACGCCAACTCGTTGAGAATAAAAAGTCCGGTAAATACGTCAATTCTCCCGAGACGCCGATCTTCAAGAAGTCGAATGTTTTGTTCGGCTTCGATAAGGCGGCGGCGAATATCGCCAAGAGCTCACGTCATGAAGTTATCGTCTGCGAAGGGCAGATCGACACGATTAGGCTACATGTCAGCGGTTTTGCGGTTGCGGTTGCGTCGCAAGGGACAGCATTTACGGAAGAGCATGTTAAAATGCTCAAACGAGTAGCCGATCAAGTGACTTTGGTGTTCGATGATGACGCGGCCGGTCATAAGGCGACGATCCGTACTGCCGGGCTTTTTTTGGAAGAAGGGATGCCGGTTAAAGTCGTCTCGCTGCCGGGAGGTGACGATCCTGATAGTTTCTTGAGAAGTCATTCGAAAGAAGAGTTTCAGTCGCTTCTTGATTCGGCCGAGTCGATTATGTCGTTCCAAGTCCGCTCGGAGCGTTTGAAGGAATCGGCTCCCGATAGCGTGGAAGCGATAAGTCGCGTTGCGAAAGCCGTTCTCTCTACGGTGGCGCATTCGAAAAGCGCGGTCATGAAAGCCAGTATGATTTCCGAAGCATCGAGGCTCATGAAGGTGCCCGAAGAAGCGCTTAAAGAAGATTTCGGTGAAAATTTCGCTTCGATTCATGTTCCCGTCTCAAAACCGGCGCCTACTATGATTCCAAGGGTGAGCGTCCAGGAGCCCCCGAAAGTCGAGATGGAGTTGATGGAATTCTTAATGGCGAACGAGTATGATACGACGATCGCGACGGCGCTTGATGCTCTGGTCGTGAATCGTATATTGACGAATGATTTCACCGTTAAGTTCCTCGAAGTCTGGTCAAAAGAGTGCTCAAGCGGGGTAGATGGTTTCGCTGACTTCGCAGGCGCTCTTAATGAAAATGACAAAAGATTTTTTGCAAAAATCCTGAATGCCGGCGGCAGGTCGCTCGCGAGCAAAGAAAGCGCATCTCATCAATTAAGAGAATTCATTTCCGCGCTTTGGCAGAATTATTTCAAAACGAAGCGTGCCGAGCTGGCGGCCGGAGAAGAAATCGCGAAACGCTTCGAGTATACCGGATTTATCAAGCTTCTTGAAAGCGGACGTTGGCCCGTTATCAAGGAAGCGATTCAAGATTGGAAGAAAGGACTGAGCTAATGGATATCAAGCAAGCTACTGATCGTATCAAGGCGCAGAAAGAGGTCGCCGAGAGAATAAAGTCGGAGGTCGCTAAAGTCATCGTCGGGCAGGAGAAACTGATCGATCGATTGGTTCTGGCGCTTGTAACCGGAGGCCATATTCTTTTGGAAGGTGTGCCCGGGCTTGCGAAGACGCTTTCTATCAATACGCTTGCCAAAGTGTTGGGACTGGAGTCGAAGCGAATTTCCTTTACTCCTGATTTGTTGCCTGCCGATGTTGTCGGTACGCTCGTTTATTCGCCGAAAACAGGAGAGTTCTCGCCGAAGAAAGGCCCGGTCTTCACGAATTTGCTTTTGGCGGATGAAATCAATCGCGCGCCTGCGAAAGTTCAGTCTGCGTTACTTGAATCGATGCAGGAAAAGAAGGTCACGATCGGAGATGAGACGTATGAGCTTCCCGATCCGTTCCTCGTGCTTGCGACCCAGAATCCGATAGAGCAGGAAGGAACTTATCCGCTTCCGGAGGCCCAGGTTGATCGTTTCATGTTCAAATGTCTCGTAGAGACACCCTCAAAAGAAGATGAACGTCGTATCATGAAGCGCTTTGCCGAAGAGGCGGCTTTGCCGGAAGTCAAAGCGGTGACGAGCTTATTCGATATCGCGAACCTTCGCGCGGCGCTTAAAGAAGTGTATTGTGATGACAAGGTCGGTGATTATATTCTCGATATTGTCTTCAAGACTCGAGAATCAAACGATCTTATTCAAAATGGGGCTTCGCCGCGTGCTACGCTCGCGCTTAATCTTGCCGCGCGTGGAAACGCGCTCTTGCATGGAAGAGCGTATGCTACGCCTCATGATGTGAAAGAAGTCGCTTATGACGTTTTGCGTCACCGTATTCTTCTTACTTACGAGGCGGAAGCCGAAGGTCTTACCTCGGACAAGATCATAGAAAAGATTCTAAGCGAAGTTCCGGTTCCTTAATGGCTAAAAACGTCAAAGAGCTGATGGCGAAGGTGAAGAAGATAAGGATTCTCACCAATCGCCTGATTGATGACCAACTGAGCGGCGATTATCATTCGACGTTTAAGGGCCAAGGCGTCGAGTTCGATGAAGTTCGTCCGTACGAAGTCGGCGATGATGTGCGTTCGATCGATTGGAATGTGACGGCGAGAACCGGTACGCCGTTTATCAAGCGTTTCAGCGAGGAGCGTGAGCTTACCGTGCTGTTCTTGGTAGACGTTTCCGGTTCTCAAAGCTATGGCTCCCGTACTCTTTCCAAAGCTGAACTTTCGGCGGAGCTTACTGCGCTTCTGGCTTTGACGGCGATTCGTAATCAAGATAAAATCGGGCTCGTTCTTTTCTCCGATAAAATCGTTAAGTTCATTCCGCCTCGGAAAGGACGCGATAGCGTCATGCGTTTGGTCCGTGAGGTCTTGGCGGCGGAAGATTCGGCTGAAGGCGGTACCGAAATCAGCGAGGCGCTTAAGTTTCTTAACGGAGTGCAAAAGCGCCGCGCGGTCGTTTTCCTCGTTTCGGATTTTCTTAATCGTGAGAACTGCGAATCGTTGATACGTTCCGTTGCGCGTCGTCATGATTTGATTGCCGTTAATGTTTCCGATCCTGCGGAGAGTGAACTCCCCGATGTCGGCTTGGTTGAGATGGAAGATCCTGAATCGGGTGAGTTGTTGCTTGTGGATACTTCGTCGAAATCGGTTCGCGAGGCCTTTAAGTCGAAGGCGCTGTCGGAGAAAGAAGAACTCAAGCGTTTCTTTCTTAAAAGTGGAATCGATACGTTGGATGTAGCGACCGACCGTGCTTACATTGACGATGTAAAGGCCCTTTTCAAGAGAAGGGCGGTGAAACGATGAAAACGTTGCTATTGGCGCTCACACTGCTTGCGATGAATAATGACGGATACGAACTAAAAATCGAATCCGATTCCGATAAAATCGATTTATCCGTTAGCGTTTATTTAACCGTAGAGCTGAAAGTCGAAAAGGGGAAGTGTGCGGAACTCCCGGATTTGAAAGAAAGAGTGTCCGGATTTTCGTTGGCTGAAGATTATGATGAGCCGGAACAAGAGTGCGAGAATGGTTCGATTCTGAAAGTGGCAACTTGGAGACTGAAGCCTCGGGTCGGCGCGAACGAATATAAAATTCGGCCTTTCGCGGTTGCCGACGCCTTCGTTACTCGTCCGATCGTGTTCCGGTCTCCTGACCCTCTGCCGGATGCTGAAGGAGATATGGAAATCGTTGCGAGGAAGGTCCTCCCGCCGTTGAGCTTGAAGCTCATAGCATCGTTGTTGTTGGTGTTAGCTGCGTTTTCGCTTTTGATATATTCATTTGTCGTGTTGATACGATTCATGTGCCGTAAACTTAAAGAGCATAGAATGAGCCCGATAGAGCGCGCGTGGTTGGAGTTGGCGTTGCTTCTAAAAAAGGGCCTCCCCGGCAGAGGACGATATAAGGACTTCTACGTGGAGCTTACAATGGTGTTAAGGCGCTATATTCAACGTAAATACTCAATCAAGGCTCCGAATATGACTACCGAGGAGTTCTTGCGAGAGGCGAAGCCGTCCGAGCAACTCAAAGAATTCCTTGAAGCGGCGGATATGGTTAAGTTCGCGGGCGTTGAGGCTACTCCGGAAATGGCCGATGAGGCAACGGAAGCCGCTCGTACCTATCTTAAGAGTGATGCTTCGGAGGTGAAGAAATGACGCTTGCCTCTCCTTGGTCGTTACTGTTCTTTCTTCCGTTTGGTTTCGCGGCATGGAGGCTTTTACGTCGCGCCAATCGCGGCGGTATCAAATTCTCAGCCGTTAAGTTCTTGCCCGTGAGAACTGTCGGTTGGCGCGCTAAGGCGGCGCTCATAAGCCCGTTTATCCTTCTCGCGGCGCTTTCGCTGCTTATAATCGCCGCTGCGCGCCCAAGGACACCGCTTGCGCATGAGAAACGTTCTGTCGATGCCATCGCTATCGCCATAACGGTTGACGTTTCCGGTTCGATGGATGCTCTTGATTTAACGCCTGAGGGGGTGGATTTTTCTCGTGAAACCACTCGTCTTGCCGTCGTTAAAAAACTATTCGCTCATTTTGTCGAAAAGCGTCCCGATGATTTGATTGCGCTCGTCACTTTCGGGGGCTATGCCGCGACCCGAGCGCCGCTTACCGCTGATCACGCGGCGCTTTTGAATATTTTGAAGGGGGTTGAAATTCCTTCTACGACGGTGGACTCTCAGGGACGCGCGATTGCCCAGGATGAACAGATGACCGCGATCGGAGATGGCCTTGCAATCGCTATTCAGCGACTTAAGAATTCGGAGCTGAAGTCGAAAGTCGTGATCTTGCTATCGGATGGTGTTTCAAACACGGGAGCGGTCGAACCGGATGAAGCCGCTCAAGTGGCACTTAAGTATGGAATCAAGATTTACACTATCGGGGTCGGTACGAATTCCAGCCGAACTCCGATTATCTCAAGAGATATTTTCGGTAGATCCGTTATTCAATATGTGGACATGACTTTTGATGAGAAGCAACTGCGTTCTATTGCCGAACGAACAAAGGGAAAATATTTTGCGGTAGGGGATAAGAAAGCCTTGGAGGCGGCACTTGAGGAGATCGATCGTCTGGAAACGACGAAGATCGAGGCGGACTCTTATAATCGTTGGGACGAACATTTCGGATCGTTTTTGTTTTTCGGGGCGATATTGCTGATCATTGCCGTTTCGTTGTCGATGGCATCCACTCGTCGCCTAGCATAA
>JAKSOZ010000052.1 GCA_024405265.1 Kiritimatiellia bacterium
AGAAAAAGCTTCCACCATGGCAACGACGTTGCCTACCCTAGGCAACCAGGTTGCCTACCCTCCCCCACCAGGTTGCCTACCCTCCCCAACGACGTTGCCTACCCTAGGCAACCAGGTTGCCCCTAACACGGAAAGAAACTCTGAACCTATCGCCTTAAAGAACTCGGAAGGAGAGACGGAAGGGGGTGTGGGGGAACCAAAACCGAGTTTTGAAGTTTCAAGTGTTTTGAAGAAGGCCTCGTACACGAAATCGGTATCGCAGAATGATGAGCGTCAAGATATTATCGGCATGGCGATAACATCTTGCGGAAAAGATCCGAATGACCCTCAAGAGCGCGCTGCTTTCGGCACAGTTATCAAAACGTTTGGTTTGGATAACGCGAGAGAAGAAATCTATGCCTTTGAGAGCGAAGTTCGGCAAGGCGAGCATAAGAACGCGAATAATCTCGCGGCGGTTTTGATGGCGCGGCTCAAGGCGATTATGCCGCCCGACCATCCGTTCAAAGGGTTTATTGAGCGCAAGATGAGCGAGGACTTCGGTGTGTGATCTGTTTTTCAGCGTGCTCACTCGTGATTCTGAGCACGCTCAGTTGGAGTTTTCAGCGTGCTGACTTCTGTTTCTCAGCGCGCTTAGATTTGTTTTTCAGCGTGCTGAGATTTCCTTTTCAGCGTGCTGAGATTTATTTTTCAGCACGCTAGCTTCATCGGTAGCCGCCTGTGAGGGAATTTGGGGACTGTCCCCCAAAAAATCCGGACTTTTCGCGTTCGCCCGTAGGGCTCCATAACCATATAGCTATAAAGGGGAGTTGAAGGAAGCGCGGCAAATATGATATGCTATAAGTTCAGTTTCAGGTTAAGATAAATTTCGTTTCAGATTATGTAAGACCGAAACAATTCGGACAGGAATAAAGCGAAATGACGAAGTTAGTTGAAAGATTCTTGAAGTACGTTAAGTTCGATACCGAGAGCTCGGAAACGAGCGGAACTCATCCTTCTTCAGAAGGGCAGCGAGTTCTTGCCGAGGAGCTTAAGAAAGAGCTCGAAGCGATGGGGGCTAAGGACATCTATCTTTCGGAGCTTTCTTATCTCTATGCGACGATTCCCGCTTCGCCCGATCGGGCGAGCGAACCTGCGCTCGGCTTTCTCGCCCACCTCGACACATCGCCTGATGCTTCAGGGAAAGACGTGAAGCCGTCGATTATCACGCGAGATGGAGAAGAGATTATCGTAACGGATGGGACGACGCTTCTCGGGGCGGACGATAAACTCGGCGTGGCGATTCAGATGCAGCTCGCGGAAGAGCTTCTTTCTCCTGACGCTCCGAGTCATCGTGAGATTCGCCTCGCTTTTACGCCGGACGAGGAAATCGGAGAAGGAACTTACGGCTTCGATCCTGTGCGCTTCGGCGCGAAAGAAGCTTACACGATTGATGGCGGCGCGGCAAATGAAGTCGAGAATGCGAACTTCAATGCGGCCTCCGCTTCGTTTACGATCAGGGGCTTTTCGGTGCACCCCGGGAGTGCGAAGGGCATGATGATCAATGCCCTTAAAATCGCTGCGGAAATTGTGACGAAGCTGCCTCAAAACGAAGCTCCCGAAACGACCGAGAAGCGAGAAGGGTTCTATCATCCGACGGGCATTGAAGGTTCGGTCGGTAAGGCGACCTTGTCGATCATTCTGCGTGATCATGACTCGAAGAAGCTCGAAGCGCGCAAAGACTTCCTCCGCAAAATTGCCGCGGAAGTGAACGCGAAGTATGGCGAAGGAACTGCCGCGCTTGAGATCAAGGATCAGTATCGCAATATGGAAGAGGAACTTCAAAAGGTTCCGCACCTCATAGAGAATGCGCTTAACGCCGTGCGCTCGGTCGGGCTCGAGCCGACTTTGAAAGAGATTCGAGGCGGAACGGACGGAGCGCACCTTACGACCGAAATGGGGATTCCTTGCCCCAACCTCGGCACGGGAGGCAGGAACTATCATGGCGAAAGCGAATACGCGATTATCTCCGAGTTCGAGAAGGCCTATCGTATAGTCCTCAAACTCGCCTCGTGAGACTTCTTAAAGAAGTTTGTTGATTCTTCTCTTAAGTTGCGTTCATAAGAGTATGAAAAACTTAACGCTTTCTTTCGCTCTTATGTTCGCACTTGTTTTCGGCTTTGCATGGGCGGACGACGAATGTCCCGATGGCGTCTGCTCGCTTCCCCCCGGGCTCTTGCACGAGGAAGAGGCGATGCCCTCTATCGCGATCAAAGCGGTAAAACAAGCGCCGCGCTTAAATTCGCTTGAGGGGAAGACTTTCGCGCTCGTCGGGGGTAGCTTTATGGCCTCGGTAACTCACCCCGAGCTTAAGCGACTCATTCTTAAAGAGTTCCCGAATTCGAAAGTCTATCTCCTCTCCGAAATCGGTTCCGCGGGCCCATATCCTCGTCCCGGCGTTAGACGCGTCGAAAAGGAAGAGTTCGAGCGGAAGCTCAAGGAGTTTAAGGTCGATGCCGTCATTTCCGGAAATGGAGGGTGCGGACTTTGTACGCCGAAAGAGACGGGATCTTGCATCGCGGCAGAAATGCTCGGCCTTCCTTCCGTTATGATTGCGGGTCCCGGCTTCGTTACCCAAGCTAAGTCGACTGCGCGCTCCGCCGGAATCGAATGCCTAAGAGTCGCCGAATATCCCGGCGCCTTCGCTTCGCATACGAACGAAGAGCTTCTCGAAAACACACGCAAGATTCTCTGGCCCGCGATCAAGAAAGCGCTAACTGCGCCGCTTGGACCTGCCGATGTCTTCAAACCCGAGAATGACTTCGTTTCCGATGGACTTCCTGTTGTCCCGATCAGTGAGGAGGCGGTAAACGAGTTTTTGATGTTCACCGATCTCAAGGCCGACGATTCGCTCGGTGCGATTCCGCCTTCGATGCGCGAAGTGAAAGTTCGTCATGTCGCTCAGCTCGGCGTGATGTCGGGCTGCCCCGCCGAGTTCATGCCGCTCTTACTCGCGTTTACTGAAGCGATGAAAGCGGGCGATTTCCGTCGCACGCTCGCTTCGACTCACGCTTGGACGCCATATTGTTGGCTTAATGGCCCGGTTGCTCGTCAGCTCGGTTTCGACTCGGCTCAAGGCGAAATCTCCGAGCCGAAGAACATGCTCCTCGGTCGCTTCATGAATCTCGCGCTTCTCAACTTCGCAGGCTACAAGGTGAAGGAGAATCGCATGGGAACTTTCGGCTACTTAACCCCGTGGACGCTCGTCGAGAACGAAAGCGCCGCGCTTCAAGTCGGCTGGAAACCGTATCAGCTCCAGATGGGCTACTCGATCGATGACTCGACTCTCTCGGTCGCCTCGGCGATCAACTGGGGCAACAATCTCGTCCCCGCTACTTCCGATCCCGAGAAGATCAAGGACATGATCGCTTGGGACGCAGTCGAGAAACAGCAGATGGCGGTAGGGAGCGGAATGCCGCAGGTTTATCGCACATTTCTCTTAACGCCCGATGTCGCGAGAGACCTATCGAAGAAGTATCCTTCCAAAGATGCCTTTGAGGCGGCGCTTATCGAAACGGCCGTTTCGCCTTTGTCGATGCGGGCTTTCGCGAACTACTGGGGAAATCCGGGAAGCGCCTTCGATCCGAAGAAGTGTCCCGTTTCTCAACATGAAGCGCGAATCGCGCGAGAAGAGAATGCGAAGGAAACTTCGACTCCGCCTTGGCTTCAGTGGACGGGGCTGAAGACGATGAAAACCGTCGAGACGATGCGCAAGGGTAAGAACGTCTTTCTCGTAACGGGAGACGCGGCGCGCAATAAAGAGATGTGCCTCCCGGGAGGAGGAAGCGCTACCATTAAGATCAATCTGCCGCGCGCTTGGGATGAGCTTATGGCAAGACGAGGGTATGAGCCCTTAAGTGAGTTTAAGCTCAAGACGAATCTTAAGCCCGATGCTCCGAGAGAAAGAGTGAAGGGCTATGCCCACCCCGGCGCGAGAGGTGACCGCGGTAACCAAAGAACGAGAAGAGTATCTAGGTAAAAAAAAATGCGTTTTAGACTATTAAAATATTAAATTATCTAGAAAATTCGGGGTTCACAGCGCGCGGCAAATATGATATAATACGCAGATAACACCCATAAAAAGGGTGTTGTACCGCACCTCAAGGTGCCCACCTGTAATAGGGATTGTAATAAAATGTTGAAGAAAATAGCGGTTGCGCTTCTCTTAGGCGCAACTTTGGCTTTTGAAGGGATTGGCGCGGCGGTCTCGAACGGTCTTCGAATCGAGTTCCCCGGCGTCGTAGGTGAAGAGACTCTCGTCAGATTTCCCGTAGCGGTTCGACTCTCGGAAACGATCGACGGCTTTACCTATCATAAGTATAACGAGAACGATATTCGCTTCTTTACGGAAGGAAACGTCGAAATTCCCTTCGAAATCGATACGTGGAATACGAACGGCGAATCATTAGTTTGGGTGCAGATTCCTGAACTTACCAAATCGACCGCGCTCTATATCCGCGCGACCGGCAGCGGACGGAAAGATTACACTTTAGCCGCAAATTACGGTGAAAATGATAATCTTCACATGTGGAAAGATTATGCCGCAGTTTGGCATAT
The DNA here is from genome assembly GCA_024405265.1 of Kiritimatiellia bacterium. Classification (GTDB taxonomy): domain Bacteria; phylum Verrucomicrobiota; class Kiritimatiellia; order RFP12; family UBA1067; genus UBA1067. The sequence goes on from JAKSOZ010000052.1 coordinate 4,594, forward strand.
GGGGAGCATCACGACGCTCAAGGACGCGACGGGACACGGCTACGACGCCGACTTCTATGCGCCCAATTCGGCACCGGCCGGACTCGAGCTGCGCCTCGATCACTCGGGTCCGAGTCATGAACCACGCCTCGGCGCTGCCGTTCGTTGGCCGGGCAGCAACGCGGGCTATATCGGCTTTAAGGTACTTAACAATCTCTATCAGAGCGAGCTTTACAACAAGTCCGCGATGTCCGTAGAAGCGGCGGTTTCGCTCGGCGCGAGCGCCGATTCGGGCAGTTATGCGCGTATTTTCCAGATCGGTAACGGCGCGTCGGCGACGGCGATGCGCGCCCAGCGCTCGAATACGAAGAACAGCCCTGCGAGTAACAAGGGCTACGGCTTTATGTCGACGATTTGGACCGAAAAAGCCGGAACGGGTTCGCTTAATGCCGGAACTCCCCACCCCGATCCGAACGAATACTCTCAATATGTCGAGGGCGCGAAGTTCTATACGCCCGGCGCCTTGGCATTCCACGGTATGTCGTATGACGGCGCGAAGCTCGACAACTTTACGGGCAACGCGGCGGAAATGATTTCGCTCACCGATTCCAAGAACTTCAGCGGCAAGATCTCGCGTAATATCGGCTCGAATCTCTTTACGATCGGTTGTCGTCAGGATAATAAGCAGAACTGGTACGACGGCGAAATCGACGAACTCCGTATTTCGGCGGTCGCGCGTAATGCGAATTGGATGGAAAACTGCCGCCGTTCGATGCTCTCGCCTGACACTTACGTCTCATTCCGTTACGTGCGCGGCGAAGTGCCGGTTTATAACGTCGCGGAAGGCGAGACGACGGATGTGAGCACCGTCGATTGGCTCGGCGGCGAAACGGATCGCATTATCGTCGACGGGAAGGGTACGCTCAATCTCGGCGCGAATCTTCCCTTGACGATCACCATACGCGGCAATAATACGCTTAAAATCAACGACACGGGCGCGAAATCGCCCGACTCGAACCTCGTCTTCGACCATGACGAAGCGAGCGTCACGCTCGACATTCTCGTTCCCGAGTCGCGCCTTCAAAATGGTAAGCCGATCGAGGTTTTGACGGGGACGAGCTTCACGATGCGCGACGTGGTGCGCGTCAAGGGTGTTCTCCGCACCGAAAGCGAGACTTATACCGAAAACGTCAAGGTGTCGATCGTAAACGGTAATGTCTATTTCACCTATGGGACGAGCGACGACTTCGAGTTCGATATCGGCAAGGGTTCGCTCACGCTTAAAACTACGGGAGAGTACAATCTCGCCGAATATGACTTCCCGATCACGAAGCTCGTCGTCAATCAGCCCGTCACGCTCAAGAATTATCAGATGGGGAACGACCTCGCGGGACGTCCCTTGCCGGGTATCGACTTGACGCTCGGAGCGGAAGGAACTATCGACCTCCAACTTCTCGCGGATGATAACTACTTTGTCGGACAGGAAGCACTCGTTTTCAATTCCGTTACGGGCGAGAGGGAGGATGCGATTCAGATCAGCTGGGCTTCGAACCGCGCGCCCGTCACGAAGGATAACGCCGCGGCGAACGGACTTAAGGGCGAAATCACCAAGGTGGGCGGCAAGTACCTCTTCACGGCAACGGCGAGCGCGAATCCGCTCATCAATATCAAGAGCTACGAGTGCTCGTTCGAAATCGACTTCCCGAAGTTTACGGATGATAAGACGATTATCACCAACTTCCCCGTCGGCGTCGTCTTCTCCAATTCGATTCCCGGCTTCAACTACACCTCCGTTCATTCCGATTCGCTTCGTTTCGTCGACGAATACGGCAACAATCTCCCGTACGAAATCGAAAACGGCGCGTTCAACAAGCTCGGAAATTCGGTCGTCTGGGTGCGCATTCCGTATTTCCATAAGGATTTGACGATTACCGCGTGCGTGCGTCTCGCGGGCGATGTCGCGCCCGTCTTCGAAGGGGACCGCGCGATGTGCGCTCATCCCGATTCGGCGGACGCGAGTTTCGACAAGACTTTCGCGCGCGTTCGATTCAATCCCAATCTCCGCAACGTGGTCTTTTACGCGCCCAAGGCGGAGGATGTCGTAGA
>JAKSOZ010000053.1 GCA_024405265.1 Kiritimatiellia bacterium
AGACCTTGATGGTGATGTCGACGCCAGCCGGAAGGTTGAGCTTCTTCAGCTCATCGATCGTCTGCGCGGTCGGATTGACGATGTCGAGAAGACGCTTGTGCGTGCGCATCTCGAACTGATCCATGGACTTCTTGTCGACGTTCGGCGAACGGTTCACCGTGAAACGCTCGACGCGGGTCGGGAGCGGGATCGGACCCACAACCTGCGCACCCGTGCCACGGGCCGTGTCGATGATACCACCGACGGCCTGATCCAGCACACGGTGATCGTATGCCTGGAGGCGGATGCGGACTCTCTGCTGTTGCATGTTGTCTATCTTTCTTTACTTTAGTTTCGACTCGCTTTGAGTTTCGCTTTAAGTCGTCTTAACTTATCGCTTTTCACTCATCGCTCATCACTTCGTTTGCCTGTGCCTTGACGGACGCGAACTACGCGCATGACCCTTTATTTATTAGGGTCGGCGGCGCGTGAGGCCCATGCTGCGGCGCCTCGCTCGCGACTGAGTTTCAGCCCAGTAATCACCTCTTTAGAAAAGACGCGCTCGCGGTTCGTAACCGCGAGCTTTTGAGGTCTCTCGGTCACGACGCGACGGGAAAGACTCGCCCGTATCGCGACCTCTTCTTTAGAGAAGATTGTGTGTATTATACCAAAATTCCCTGCTCTCGCACAAGGGGGTATTTTAACATTTTTTCACGAAATCAGTGCGCGGCGAGCCAATTTGCGCCAACGCCGATACCGACTTCCAGCGGCACGCCGAAATCGATGGCGTTCGTCATTTCACGACGGACGATTTCCTTAAGAGTCTCGACCTCTTCTTTCGGAACGTCGAAAACAAGTTCGTCATGAATCTGAAGGACCATTTTCGCGCGAAGACCGGCGGCTTTCATGGCTCTGTCGACTTTAACCATCGCAACCTTGATAAGATCGGCAGCGCTACCTTGAATCGGCGTATTCATCGCGTCACGCTCGGCAGCCTGACGAACGGTAGCGTTCCGAGAGGAGATATCTCTCAAAACGCGGTGTCTTTTAAGTACGGTCTCGGCATAGCCCTTCGCTCTCGCATCTTCGACCGATTTCGTCATATATGACTTAATCGAGGGATAAAGCTTGAAATACGTTTCAATAAGATCGGCCGCTTCTTTACGCGGAATCTTAAGACGCTCAGCAAGACCGAAAGCGGAAATTCCGTAGATTATGCCGAAATTGACCATTTTACACTTCGAACGCTGTTCCGGGGTCACGAAAGCCGGCATACAGTCGTAAACTCTCGAGGCGGTATCTCGGTGAATATCTTCGCCGTTCTTGAACGCGGCGATCATGTTCTTATCGCCCGAAAACGCCGCCATCAGTCGAAGTTCGATCTGGGAATAGTCGGCCGAAAGAATAAGGTGATCTTCGTCGCGCGCGACGAACGCCTTGCGAATCATTTTGCCGCGTTCGGTACGAATCGGGATATTCTGGAGATTCGGATCCGAGGAAGAAAGACGACCGGTTTCGGTAAACGACTGCGCATAAGTGGTATGAACTCGGCTATCTTCGTCGACGAGCGTCGGAAGTTTATCCACATACGTCGATTTCAGCTTCGAAAGCGCACGATATTCCAGAATAAGCTCAATGATCGGATGCTCGGAAACGATCTTCGAAAGAGTCTTCTCGTCGGTCGACCACTGTCCGCGCGTCGTTTTCTTTCCGCCCGTAAGGCCGAGCTTACCGAAAAGAAGCTCGCCGAGCTGCTTAGGGCTATCGACATTGAAGCCGGGTTCGGCATAGACGAGAATCTCCTGAGTCAGCTTCAAGATTTCGCGGTCGAGCTCCTTCGCGTACTCCTTTAAGGCCTGAGTATCGATTTTGACTCCTGTCCGCTCCATTTCGATCAGAAGCTTGACGAGCGGTTCTTCCGCTTCTTCGAGCGCCTTATTCGCGCCGATTTCTTCGACTTGCGCTCTTAGAATCTTCTCCAGGCGCAGGGTGACGTCGGCATCTTCCGCAGCATAATCCTTGATTTCGGAGGACGAAAGCGCCGACATACTGAGCTGTTCTTTGCCGCGCTCCTTCTCTCCGATAAGTCGTTCGATCGGGATCGGGCGATAACCGAGATATTGTTCGCTCAGAACGTCCATACCATGGCGCGAGGACGCGTCGAGGCAATAATGCTCAAGCATCGTATCGCGAGGCGTTTTTCCGAAACCGATTCCGTAGCGCAACAGAACCGAGCGATCGAACTTCACGTTATGACCGACGAAAGTCTTCGTTTCGTCGGCGAAAAGCGGACGGAAGAGATCGATAAGCCCCGCTTCGACGTACCACGCCTTGCCGGGCTCGGTCGCGAACGAGAATCCGACGAGCTTGCATTCGTGCGCTTCAGTACCGGTCGTCTCGGTATCGAAGGCGATCAAATCGAATTTCCGAAGTTCGTCGATAAGTTCACGCGCCTCTTCTTCGGTAGAAACGAGGCGATAATCATGAGGAACGTCGGCGATCGTCTTCACCGGAGCCGCCGTCTCGACATTCGAAACGGCTACCGCGTCTCCTATCGTGGAATCTTCGCCCAAAAGTTCCTTCGCGAGACGTTTAAGCTCGAATTTCGCGCAAACCGCGCTCAACTTTTCGCGATCGACGCCGTCGAGCTTATAACTCTCCCAATCGGGAGAGATCGGAACGTCGGTCCTGATCGTCGTCAAAAACTTCGATATCTTCGCGTCTTCCGCGCCGTTCGCGACTTTTTCGGCGAGCTTACCCTTGATTAGCGGAATATTCGCGAGAATCCCCTCGACCGATTCGAACCGAGCGAGAAGGTCCGCGGCGGTTTTTTCGCCGACGCCGCGAATACCGGGGATGTTGTCGGCCGAGTCACCGGCGAGCGCGAGGTAATCAATCATCTGCGCCGGCGTTTTCAAATGCCAATGCTCACAGACTCCCGCTTCGTCGTAAACGACTTCCGCGTCGCCCGCATGCGCGGGACGATAAAGCTTAACTCCGGGGCGAACGAGCTGCGCGGCGTCCTTATCGGGCGTCGCCATGTAAACGTCAAACCCTTCCGCGGCGGCCTTGACCGCGAGCGTCCCCATAACGTCGTCGGCTTCGAAGCCGTCGACCTTGACGACGGGGATCTTCAACGCTTCGGCGAGTTCGAACGCGTACGGAATCGCCGCGGCGAGATCCTCGGGCATTTTCTCGCGCTGAGCTTTATAGGGCGCGAAAGCTTCATGGCGAAAAGTAGGACCGCCGGGATCCATCGCGAGAACGGCATGAGTCGGATGCTCTTTCTTCAAAATCGACTGAAGACCGGCGACGAGGCCCAAAAGCGCCGAAGTATTAAGCCCCGAAGCGGTGATTCGCGGATTACGCAGAAAAACGAAGTGTCCCTTGTAAAGGAACGGCATCAAATCGATAATGAAGAGCTTCTTCATTTACGCGACTCCTAGGATCTTAAGATACCAAGCGATGATTTCAGGACCGTAAAAGATATAAGCGAGCGAACCGAGACAAATATAAGGTCCGTAGGGGATTTCGACGAATTTACCGAACTTCGCTTTCGAAAGCGCCATCATCGTAAGCCCTACTGCCGAACCTAAGAGCGAAGAGAGTATGAGCGCCATAACGACCCCGATCGGACCGGAAACGGCGCCTACCGCGCCCATCAAGAAGACATCACCTAGCCCCATCGCTTCGCGGCCGAAAGCCTTCGAACCGATAAAACGCACGAGCCAAAGTCCACCGAATCCAAGAACAAGTCCCGAAAGCGACCAAGCGAGATAGAACCAATGCCACGTCAACAGACTTAAGATCGCTCCTAAGATAACGCCGAGAATCATACCCCCTACGGTCACGAAATCGGGAAGAAGCTTATGATCGAAGTCGATGAACGAGCCGACGATCATGAGCGAGAGCCAAATCCAGATAAACGGCAACTCGATCGAGAGCGAGAAATGGCGCGCCGCCATCCAAAAGAGAACGCCGCCCAAAAGTTCGATAACCGCGTAGCGCGGCGAAATCGGAGTCTTGCAGTATGCACACTTGCCGCGCAAATAAAGCCAAGCGAGAATCGGGATGTTATGATACCACTTGATCGGAGTTTTGCACTTCGGACAGTGGGAGGCCGGCTTCACGATCGAAAGGCCCGCGGGAACGCGATAAATGACCACGTTCAAAAACGACGCGATAACCGCTCCGAGGCAGAACGAGAAAACCTCGAAAATGACGCGATAGCCATCAGCCATTGCTCACCTCCAAATAAGACCGAGCACGGTCGCCCAAGCGATACCCGTAACCATTCCCCAGACGACCTCTTTACGAGTATGTCCGAGGAGTTCCTTAAAGCGCTGAGCGGGTTTGAATTTAAGCTCTTTGATATCGCGTACGATAGCGTTAAGGATACGCGCGTGTTCGCCGGCCGCGCGTCTGACGGTAGCCGCGTCGAACATCGTGATCACCGCGAAACAGCAAGCGAGCGTCGCAACCGGAGTCGCGAAGCCCTCGGTGTAGCCGATCGAAAACGCGAGTCCCGAGACGCAGGCGGAGTGACTCGAGGGCATACCGCCCGTCGAGACGAGATAAACGAAGTCGAATTTATGAGTCTTGAAGCTCGCGATCAGCGCCTTGATAAGGCTCGCGACGATCCAGCCTCCGCAGCCGCCCCAGAACCAATATTCAGTAAAAAGCTGCCAGAACTGCCAATCATTAATGACGTTAGCTATCATTTCTTATCCTCCAACGCCGCTTTTATGCGATCTTCCAAATCGTTCTTCTTAAGGCTCGACAAGAGCTCTTCTATTTCGCCGTTGATGATACGATCAAGCGAGTAAAGCGTAAGTCCTATACGATGATCGGTCATGCGATTCTGAGGAAAATTGTAAGTGCGGATTTTATCGCTTCTATCCCCGCTTCCGCGCAAGGTCAAACGATCGGCGCCGAGCTTCGCCTCTTCTTCGCGGCGTTTATGATCGAGAATACGCGCTTTCAAAGTCGCGAAGCACTTCTCGCGATTGCGCTGCTGACTGCGCTCGTCCTGACAGATAGCGACGAGGCCCGTCGGCAGGTGCGTCATGCGAACGGCGGACTCGGTCTTGTTGACGTGCTGACCGCCGGCGCCCCCCGCGCAAAAGAGGTCGATTCGAATATCTTTTTCGGGGATCTCCAGTTCATCGTCTTCATCGGCCTCGGGAAAGACGACGACGGTCGCGGCGGAAGTGTGGATTCGGCCCTGAGTCTCGGTAGCGGGGACGCGTTGGACGCGATGAGCGCCGGATTCGAAACGGAAAAGCCCGTAAGCGCCCTCGCCGATAATCGTGAAAACGATTTCTTTATAGCCGTCGAGCGAGGTCGGACTCGAACTCATCACGGAAACCTTCCACCCCTTCGCTTCCGCGTAGCGCGAATACATACGAAAAAGATCACCCGCAAAAAGCGCCGCCTCTTCGCCGCCAGTACCCGCGCGGATTTCCAAAACGGCATTTCGATCTTCAAGTGGATCGTAGGGTAAAAGCGCGCCCGCTACATCTTCTTCGGTCGCTTCCTCTAGCTGGTAGGCGCAATAAATATAATCCAGCTTCTTGAGGAATTTATAATCAGCCAAGACCGCCAAATATTTTCGGCGGTCCGCTAAAACATTCGGGTCGCCGAGCTCCGCTTCGACAGCGGGTAGGCGACCCAGAACTTCCGTGATTCGATCGGAGTCGATCAAGAGACTTACTTCGCGAACTTCGCGTAGCGCTTCTTGAACGAATCGACGCGGCCCTCGGTATCGACCATCGTCTTCGCACCGGTGAAGTACGGATGGCACGCGCTGCAAGTGTTGACCTGCATTTCCTTCTTCGTGGAACGGGTCTTGATGACGTTACCGCAAGCGCAGGTGATCGTCGCTTCGCCATAGTTCGGATGGATATCGCTCTTCATTTGATTTCTTCCTTCTGTTTCAAAATTGAGTTAGTATTATATCATATTCCGTCGGTTCTATGCAACTACGAATTTTTCCGAGATTATATGCGCGATCCTAACCATCGGCCGGGTCGGGTAACACGCACTCCCCTTACCCTGTCTAACACATCCATTAACAGTATCCATCACAATATTTGCACCGATGGGACCTCTGATCTCCATGGCTCTTTCGTTAGCCAATCGCACCCATCGGCCATCGGCGCAAAAACAAACACCGATGGGACCAAAGAGTTGAGCTCTAAAAAAGCCGACCTCGATTACACCACCGGTGATGCTGATGCCAGTGGGACCAAAGAACCGGGTTCCGATGGAACCGAACTCCTCTACGCTACTGACATCAATACACGTATTATAGCACAAGGCCTGATGGAAAGTCAATGGTAAACCGAAGAAGATTTCCAGAATTTCCTTAGACCAAGGGCTAAGCTTTCGGCAAAGAGGAGCGCCAAACGAAGGCGCCTTGGACCACGGAAGATATTCCTCAACAGAATCAAATCGTCAAGTTCCACGCAGAGCTCGCAAATAGACCATTCTTCGAGGAAGAAAATAAACGAGACAATTTTCTTCATAACAACACCTTGAGGTATTAACGATTGTGTTCTAAATATAT
>JAKSOZ010000054.1 GCA_024405265.1 Kiritimatiellia bacterium
CCAAGCAACTGACGGCAATATTCGACTCGTTTCAGAATAAATTCTATGATTTTAAATAATCCCGCTAATTGATAAATGAAATATTGCCTATTAATGATATGAAACTGAACGAAAAATATTCTGAGATCGTTTTCCTATTGGCGCTTTTGCTGATTGTCGCGATGCCGCCGATTAACGGGTGGCAGATAACGGCGCCGATTGCGTTGGGCTTAGGCGTCGTCTTCGCCTGGGTCTGCACGAGCGTCTTTACGCCGTTCGTCAAGAAAGCTCAAAAGATCCTTCTGCAGGCATCGGTTGTCGGACTCGGCTTCGGAATGAATGTCGAAGAGGCATTGAAGTCGGGCAAGGAAGGAATGCTCTTTACGATAGTGTCGGTCGCTCTCGTCATGGGACTCGGATTTGTCTTCGGAAAACTCCTGAAGGTCGACAAGAAGACGAGCTACCTCGTTTCGGCAGGTACGGCGATTTGCGGAGGAAGCGCGATTGCCGCGGTCGCTCCGATCGTCGAGGCGGATGACGATCAGATGTCCGTCTCCCTCGGAACGATCTTCATCCTCAATGCCGTCGCGCTTGTCATCTTTCCTCCGCTCGGACACTATTTCGGGCTCGATCAGATTCAATTCGGCGAGTGGGCGGCGATTGCGATTCACGACACGAGCTCCGTTGTCGGCGCGGGCGCCGCGTATGGCGACAAGGCGTTCGAGGTGGCGACGATGGTGAAGTGTACGCGCGCGCTGTGGATATTGCCGCTTGCGCTCGTGACGACCTTGGTTTGGCGTAAGAAGGGTACGAAAGTCGCGGTGCCGTGGTTTATCTTCCTTTTCGCGCTCGCAATGGTCGCGAGTACGTATCTCGGGCTGCCCGAATCGGCGGCAAAGGCGTTTGTCTCGACCGCCAAGCGCGGCATCGCGCTTACGCTCTTTCTCGTCGGGACGTCGCTGACGCCGAAGGCGCTCAAGTCCTGCGGCGTCAAGCCTCTCATTCAGGGTGTCGCGCTCTGGCTCGCCATCGGTATAACCAGTCTTTTGGTAATTCGATAAGATAATTTAAGCAATAAACGGAGGGTAATTAAGATGAAAACTTACAAGACTCAGGGTACGTGCGCTAGTGCGATTAATTATGAAGTTACGGACGGCATTGTGACCGCATGCGAGATTGTCGGCGGATGTCCCGGTAATACGAAGGGTGTCGCGAAGCTCGTTATCGGACGCAAGGTCGAAGACGTGATTGCGACTTTGAAGGGAATTCAGTGTCGCAACGGAACGTCCTGCCCCGACCAACTCGCCCGTGCGCTGGAGGAGTCGCGATAAGAAGCCCCGGCGCTAGGCGAAGGAGCGTTGAATATGAGAATCAGCACATTCGGATGGATTTTTCTGGCGAGCATGACGTTCTTTGGTTGTACGACCAAAGAAATGAAGTCGACACCTTTCTATGAAGGTAACGACGTCAAATATGCGGGAGACGTATCCGATCGTGTTAATTTGTGGCCGCTCGCGTACTACCGCGAGCCGGTCGGTTCGGTTTTGTGGCCTGTGGTTTCGTGGGCAGATGATCACTTCGCGATAAGGCCGCTATACTCGAAATACGGCAGCGAGCATAATATCGCATGGCCGATTATCTCGTATAATGCCGATAGAAATTCCGGCCGTATTTTCCCTGTTTTCCTAGGACCGGATCATTTCGTTATCTTTCCGATATTATTCAATTATCGCAGTTGGGGCAATACGAATCATGTTCTTTTCCCGATTATTTGGTGGACCGAGGGCGAAGGGGTAACCGTTTTCCCGATAGCTCATCACTCGAGTCAGAAGGATTATCTTTTCCCGCTTTATTACAACGATTCCAAATCGCTTATTATCACGCCTCTCTACGGGCGCGAGAAAAAGGAGTTGGGCCTGGAGTGGGCGCTTCCGTTTTATGTGCGCAGTATCGGCGGGAATCGTTTCCACTCGCTTCTTTGGAGTTATGAGAAAAGCGAAGATGGCGACTCGAGTTGGTGCTTGCCGATACTTCTTTCGGGCGGAGGTGTCAAAGCGGGCGAAACGTATGCGGGGTGCTTGCTCGGCTTGGGCGGTTATACTTCGAAGGAGAACTTCCGTTCGTCTTGGACTTTCCCGCTATATTACGAGAATAGCGATGGAGTTTTCGCTACACCGCTTTTCGGTTGGAACAAGAAGAGTAATTGGGTCGCACCCGTTTACTATAAAGACGATAACGTCTTCGCGTCGCTTCCCTGGATTCAGCGTTACGAGAATGACCATCTTACAGCTTGGTTCGCACCGCCGCTTTTGACAGGTGCCGCGGAAAAGCCTTTGGGCGAAGGTTGGGAGTTCCGCACGCTCTTGGGTCTCGCGGGCGCACGTTGGGGCGGCGCTGATAATGAAAAGAGTCAGTGGCTCTTTCCTCTTTTCTATAGAGACAACAAGGGAACTTTCGTGACTCCCATTTACGGTCAGCATGATACTTCGCGTTGGATACTACCCGTCTACTACGAAGACGGAGTCGATATCGTAACTCCGCTCTTCGGTTATGATAAGTATTCGGGCAGTCATTGGCTTTTCCCGCTTTACACTTATACGAAAGAAAAGGATGCCGAATTCATCGGACCGAAATTCTTCTCGCTCGCCTATATTCGCGATGATGATACGCACATCATCTTGCCGCTTTTGTCCGGTTGGTGCGAAGGCGGGAAGCGAGGCAAAGTGCTCCTCGGGTTCGCCGGTTGGGATCATGCAAGTTGGTGGGTGTTTCCGCTCTTCGGCTACGACGCAGAAAAAGGCGATGTCGCTACGCTGTTTTGGGGACGAGAAACGCGCTATAAATCGGTTGAGCAATGGTGGCTTCTTCCGATTTTCAGAACGAAGTCGGGCCTATCTACGGGCTTTAACATCTTCCCCCTCGTAGATTACAATCACAATAGCGAGGTTGAGAAGTTCGAGGCGATGATGAACGCGGCTAAACTCGATGAATCGATAATTGGCGAAGAAGACGAGACGAGCAAGGAGTTCATCGTCGAATCGCGCTGTGCTTATTCGAATATGAAGTGGCTTCTTGGGCTTGGAACGCAACATAAACGCTGGGTCGGCTATCGTCAAATATTGGAATTCAGTTATGTTTCTTCTCCGGCAAATCGACTTGAAAAATATTCGATCAATGCGCGAGATAAAGACAAGACCATACGTTTTTACGATAGAAGCTCGTGTGCTAATTTGTTCTTCTCGCAAGAATCTTGTCGCGAGGTTAACTTCGATTACGATACGAGGGAGCGACTTTGGGAAGGAGAGGCGGCCGAGTCGAGAGTTCTTGGAGGACTTTTGTGGAATTACGAGCGTGAATATGTCGAAGGGAAGCGCGACTATGAAGAGGATAGTATTCTTTGGCGCCTTTGGCATTATGAAAAGGTTGATGGAAATTCAACGACGGATATCTTCCCGTTCATCACGATAGATGAGAAGGCGAACGGCTACTATAAGAGCTCTTTCTTCTGGCGCTTCTTCCGCTATGAGAACGATCCCGAGAAGGGCAAGAAACTCGATTTCCTCTTCCTGCCAATCCTTAGAAAGACTTATTTATGAAACGAATTATATTGATTTTGGCATTTGTGTCCGCGCTCTTCTTGTCGAGCGGCGGATTCGCGACGGAAATCAAGTCGCAAAATACGGCGCTTATCCCCGTACCGAAACTCGAGAACGACAATTATGATTGGTACGCGCGGCATGAGCGTATTCTAAAAGAAGCGAAAGCGATGAATCCCGAGATTGTCCTCATCGGCGACTCGATCACGCACCATTGGGCGGGCCTTAATTCGATCGGACGGGAGGACGCGACGCCGCATTTCAAGGCAGCGTTCGAAGGGAAGCGCGTTCTCGATCTCGGCTTCGGTTGGGACCGAATTCAAAATATGCTGTGGCGCGTCGAGAACGGTGAACTATCGGGGCTCAAGCCGAAGACGATTATCATCATGGCCGGCACGAACAATATGACCGGGACGAAGAACGCGCGAACCAATGACGCCAAGGAGATTGCGGAAGGCGTTCTTAATCTCGTTAAAAGCGTGAAGAAAAAGTGTCCGAAGGCGAAGATCATCGTGATGGGAATTCTGCCGCGGGCCGGGAAGAACGACCCGATGAGAACGACGGCGAAAGCGGCGAATTCGCTTCTTGAAGCGCGTATCAAAAAGCTCGCCAAGCGAGAAGCGATTGAATTTATCGATCTTTCCGATAAGTTCGTCGATGAGTCGGGCGAGAGAATCAAGACGCTCTACCGAGATTCCGTCCACCTTACGCCCTCCGGCTATGCCATCTGGGCGGAGGCGCTCAAACCTTATTTGTAATTTACGAGGTCGGATATGAAAATACTCTTTCTTTGTCACGGGAATATCTGCCGCTCGCCAATGGCCGAGTTCGTTATGAAAGACCTCCTCGAAAAGGCGGGGCGTACGGATATCGTCGTCGAAAGCGCGGCACTTCATACCGATGAAATCGGTTCGGACATCCACTCGGGTACGCGGCGCCTCCTCGATCTCCACGTCATCGCTCACCCGCGTCGCGCGGCGTGGCTCCTCACCGCGGCAAAAGCGCGCGAGTATGATCTTTTAATCGGCATGGACGCCTACAACATTGCGGACTTGAAACGTCTCGTTTATCCCGAGGATCGCCCGAAGATTCGAAAGCTCCTTGAAATCGCCGGCGAGAATCGTGATGTTGCCGACCCGTGGTACACGGGAGACTTTGAAATCACCTACTCCGACATCCTCAAAGGTTGCACAGCGCTACTGAAGGAATTGCCATAACAAATGAAGATGCCGTTACCTATTCGCATTGTGTTGGGCTGGTTTGCAATATTGATTGTTGCGACCGTAGGCTTGCTTGGTTTTTGTCTTTGGCAAATTTTCGGGGAACAGAAGGGGCTCTGGACTGTTCTTTCGTATGCGGTGCATGCCGTAACATGTCTGGCGCTTCCAGTAGGATTCTTCTATGGCATAATTCGTCGTAAACGGGAATTGGTCGAGGTCCCATATCTGCTAATAGGAATTATTACGGCAATAGTGCTGTTTGGTGAAGAACTTTTGGGTTATTCCGTTATTGTATTTTTCGCAACGGTCATCCCCGTCTCGTTGATGAACTTTCCTATTTCGCTTAAATGGTTCAATGAAGAGAAGGATCGGCGGTTGAGTGTCGGCTGTGGCTTCTTGATTTTACTTGCTACGTTAGGCATCTTTTCAAGTAGTGTATTAATGTCTTTTTGTGCTGGGGAAAGGAAGATGCGAGTAGCTTATTTGTCTGCATGTGCTATGCAGGGGAGAAATTTGCAAAGATGGATTAGGGAGGGAAATCCCGACTGGGAAATCGTGTTTGATAAGAATGAATGGAATGTGTTGGATGCAGGGGAAGATATGGTGGCTGACTTCTTTCCTGTGATGATTACCGCGAACTTTGATATTAAGGAGATTCCTCAATCTTGGGATGGCGTTAAAGACCAAGATAAGCTGATTGAAATTCGCGGGTTTTCCTCGGAAGCGCATAAGGATGGAGCTCGTAGTGCGATAGACAAGCGTGCGATAATTGTTATTCGCAAGGGTGGGACTGCGCAAAAAATCAAAGCCAAGTATCTGACATTAAAAACACTTATGTGCGGAATGCCATATAAGCTCTCAAAGCCATTGCGCGTCATGTCCAAGGAAGAGCTGAAGCGAATCGTTGAGACATCATTGAAGCAATAATAGGGAAGGACGAAGGCCATGACAGCGAAAGAGATCTATAAGTTGATAACGAAGATTGTCGGGAGTATCGCGCTATTGCTCGGCGGATTTATCGTGCTTTTGTACGGCGCGTTAATCCTTGCGATGGGGTCGCTTCATGCAGGTCTTTATGCGCTTCTTTGGCTCGGATTTGTCTTGGGGTTAATTTTGTGTGCGATGCGTAGGATATGGGGCGTTCGTTGGTTCGTGCGCATCGGTAGGATATTGATCATCCTTCCCGTCCTCGCATGGGCGGGCGTTGAGGGGTATGATTGGTGGACGAAGGGCCGTTTCGAGAAACTTGAGAATCGAGTTGAGTGGTGGAAATATCGTCCGTTTGAAAAGGATACGAAGCTCGTAAGTGTCGTTGCGCCGGAAGGGTTCCGCTTTGAGGGCGACGCGCCGCGCATAGACTGTGCTTACGCGCTTTATCCGATTGGCGCCGCGGCCTATCAAGCGTTATCTACAGAGACCAATAAGAT
>JAKSOZ010000055.1 GCA_024405265.1 Kiritimatiellia bacterium
CGAGGCACTTCTCGTACTCCTCCTTGTCGTAGATGCCCTCCTCGATGCGGCGGAGGATCTCGCACTCGTCCATGTTCTCCGTCGCGAGACCGAAGTAGTCGTTCATCATGTGGAAGTCGAGGAACGAGCCGGGGATGCCCATCGCGGACGAGCCGATCGAGAGGTAGCTCTTACCCTTCATCATCGCAACGGCGAGACCGGCCTTCGCGAAGCGGAGGATCTTTTCGGCGACGTCGGGAGCGATCTTCGCGGATTCGTCACGGTTCTGAACTTCGTGACCGTAGATGCCATAGGCGGGCATACCGCGCTGCGCATAACCGGCGAGCATGCAAGCGAGATAAACGGCGCCGGGACGCTCCGTACCGTTGAAGCCCCAAACGGCCTTCGGAATCTGGGTATCGAGATCCATCGTCTCCGTACCGTAGCACCAGCAGGGCGTGACGGACAAGGAAACGCCGACATTGTTGTCGCGGAACTTGTTCGCGCACATCGCCGCTTCGAAGCGACCACCGATCGTGGTGTCGGCGATCACGCATTCGACGGGAGTGCCGTCAGGATAAGTGAGGTTATCGGAAATGAGCTTCGCAGCGGCCTTCGCCATCTCCATCGTCTGATCTTCGAGCGACTCGCGAACGCCGCGACGACGACCATCGATGATCGGACGAATACCGATCTTGGGGAAACCATTGTGAGTGAAAACGGTCTGAGCCATTTTATTATTTTCCTTTCTTTTTAGAGAAGATGAGTGCATAGGCGAGAACTACCGCGAAGCAGATCGCCGGAACGAAGAACGACGCGCGAAGCGAGGTCTCGGTAAGCTTGAGGTTAGTGTCCCACGCGGTATCGAAGGCGGGAACGAGCTTACACCAAATCGACGAGGCGTTGCCGATGATGTTCGCCATCCAAGGCGTGATGATCGCGCCGCCCAAGATCGACATGATAAGGCCCGAGGCGCCGAGCTTCACGGCCTTTTGATCGAGGCCACCGAGCGCCATGCCGTAAATCGTCGGGAACATCAGCGACATTGAGGCCGACATCAAAATAAGGCAGATGATATTCATCGAGAACGGCAAGGAGCCGATCGTGAACATGACCTTAGTCGGAATATAGACGACGCCGAGCGTGAAGATAATCGCACCGAGAGCGAAAATCGCCATCATCTTCGCGGGCTCGAAATACTTCATCGCGAACGTCGCTATCCAACGGCAAGCGATAAAGGTCGAAATCGCAATGGTATAATAAATCGCGCCCTGCGCGGCAGTTACGCCGAGTTCCTTCTGGCAGTAAGCGTTCATCCATGTCCACGCGGCAATCTGCACTCCGACATAGAAGAACTGAGCGATCACGCCCGTCCAATAGCGCGGCGTTTTAAGGAGCGTCGAAAGCATTGAACGATAATCCTTATCGAGGACGATATAGACGACCGGGCCGAGGACACCGCAGAGGACCCAGAGAATCTTGTCCATATCGGGGAAGATAAAATTGAGAACGGTCATCGGAACGACCGAGAAGAGGAAGGAAATGCCGATCTTCGCAATCGCCTTCTTCGTAGGAGAAGTCTCACCTTCTTTCTTTATGAAGAAGAAGCACCAAATCGCCGCAGCAATAAGGCACAGTCCGACATAAGGCGCGCAGACCCAGAAAAGCTCATGATTGATAATCGACTTAAGCGCCGCGGGATCCATCATCGCGCGCTCATCGGCCGTAGCGGGATTAAGATGAGAAAGGATGAGCTGTTGGGCGAGAACGATACCGATCATCGACCCGACAGGATTGAACATCTGGGCAAAGTTAAGACGACGAACCGCCGTTTCTTCATCGCCTAGCGATAAGACATACGGATTACACGTCGTTTCCAAAAGCGAACAGCCGGAAGCGACGATAAAAATCGCGATAAAGTAAATATCGAAAGACTGGGCAATACACGCGGGAATATAGAGTAGCGCACCCGCGATGTAAATACCAAGTCCAATAAGGACGCCCTTGCGATAGCTCAGCTCTTCGGCAAGAACCGCAGCAAATATCGCAAGGACGGCGTAAGCGCCATAGAAAGCAACCTGCACGAGACCGGCACGAGACTGGTCCATCGTGAAGATCTTCTGAAACGCGGGGACAAGATTGTCCGTCATGTTGTTGAGTAACCCCCAGAGGGCGAAACAACTGACGAGCGTCACGAAGATGCTCAACGACTTTTTAAGAACGACCGGCTTTTCTTCAATGACCGGCTTTTCTTCAACGACAGGTTTTTCTTCCATTAACATGGCGCTTTACCTTTTTCAGGTCTTACATAAGGCCCTTGTAGAGCTTGACGATGTCCTTGACCGTGACTTCGCGCGGGTTGCCGGGACGGCAAGCGTCGGCGTAGGCGGATTCGGCGAGGAACTGAACATCCTCTTCCTTCAAGACACCCTTGAGGTCAGCGGGAATACCGACGTCCTTCGAGAGCTTCTCGACCGCGGCAATGGCGGCCTTGCGAGCATCGGCAATCGACATCTTTTCGGCGCCCTTGACGCCCATAGCAATGGCGATCTTCTTGTACTTATCGCCCGTCTTCGTCGCGTTGAACTTCATCGCGGTCGGAAGGAGAATCGCGCAGGCCTTACCGTGGGGCATATCGTAGAGCGCCGAGAGACCGTGAGCCATCGAGTGATCGATGCCGAGGCCGACGTTCGAAAAGCCCATACCGGCGATGTACTGACCGAGCGCCATACCCGCGCGGCCCGAGGGCTTGTTCGCGACGGCGTCGCGGAGCGAGCTCGAGATAAGGCGAATCGCCTCGAGGTGCATCATATCGGTCATCGCGCAAGCGCCCTTGGTGATGAGGCCTTCGATCGCGTGAGTAAGAGCGTCCATACCCGTGAAAGCCGTAAGACCCTTGGGCATCGAGCTCATCATGTCAGGATCGACGAAAGCGACGACGGGAATGTCGTGGGGGTCGACGCAGACGAACTTGCGCTTCTTCTCGACGTCGGTAATGACGTAGTTGATCGTGACTTCCGCGGCAGTACCGGCGGTCGTAGGAACGGCGAGAATCGGCTTCGAGGGCTTCGTCGTCGGGGAGAGACCTTCGAGCGAGCGGACGTCCGCGAACTTCGGGTTCGTGAGGATGATGCCGACGGCCTTGGCGGTATCCATCGACGAGCCGCCGCCGATAGCGATGATCGAGTCGGCCTTCGCCTTCTTGGCGGCCTTGACGCCGTTCTTGACGTTGTCGATCGTGGGATTCGGCTTGATGTCGGAATAGATAGTATACTTGATACCTTCCTTATCGAGGATATCGGTCACCTTCTTCGTGACGCCGAACTTGATGAGATCGGGATCGGAGAACACGATCGGGGTCTTGAGTCCGCGGTTCTTGAGTTCGGTGGGGATCGACGCGATGGCGCCGGCGCCATGATACGAGGTTTCGTTCAGAATGATACGATTGACCATTTTATTTTACTCCTTGATTTATGAGGTAAATTACTTGGACGAAATGCCCATCTTATAACCGTTGAAGGTGTGGGTATTGTAGACGGGCTGCTTCGGGTCGATCGGAAGTCCGAGCGAGCGGCGAATTTCCATAAAGCCCTCGACGCCCTTAGGTCCTACCTGATTGAGTTTCGCGCCGTGTCCATCCGCGAGGAGAAGAACTTGGCAATACGCGTCGGCGTTCTCGGCGAACCACTCCGCTTCTTCGATGTCACGACCACCGCAAACGATGCCGTGGTTTTCCATGAAGATCACGTTCGCGTTCTTCGAGAGCTTCGCGACATTGTCGGCGACCTCCTTCGAGCCGGGCGTCGCGTAAGGAGCGAGCGGAATCTGATTGAAGAAGATGTCGGCTTCGGGGTTGATCCCGGAGGGCGGAACCTGGCCCGCGAAAAGAAAAGCGTTGCAGTGCGGCGGATGACAGTGGATGCACGCGTCCATTCCCGAACCGAGCATCATCGCGATATGGACTTTGACTTCGCTCGTGCGCGGACGATAACCGCAGAGCTGCCCCGCGTTCGAATCGACGAGGCAGATATCCTCTTCTTTCATGAAGCCCTTGCAGCAAAGCGTAGGAGTACAAAGGAAAAGATCTTCGCCGACGCGAACGGAGAGATTACCGCCGTTACCATCGGTGTAGCCGCGCGCGTAAATGCGGCGACCCATTTCGCAGATCTGCTGCTTGACGGCGCGGATCTTGGGAGAATTGAAGAACTTGTCGAGCGCGGCACGCGTTTTGGGCTGCG
The DNA here is from genome assembly GCA_024405265.1 of Kiritimatiellia bacterium. GTDB lineage: Bacteria > Verrucomicrobiota > Kiritimatiellia > RFP12 > UBA1067 > UBA1067. The sequence goes on from JAKSOZ010000055.1 coordinate 4,218, forward strand.
GTCCCTTGCGCCAATCGTAAGCGCGGCTCACGAGCGGCGGATTGATATAAAGTTTCTTATCCATGAAGCGTATTATATCAAATGCTTCAGGAAATTGACAACGGGAAAAACGGGGGAAGGGAAAAATAATAATCGCCGCGTTGATACGCGGCGACATCTTAGCGATCCGAGAGAATCGAGATGTCTCTACTGAAAAAGCC
>JAKSOZ010000056.1 GCA_024405265.1 Kiritimatiellia bacterium
TGCCGGCGGGCGTCTTGCACGGACGAACGTGAGATTCCTTGCGGAGTGTACGACCTGTACCCATTGTTCTACCTCTACTTTCTTCGTTTAGAAATTGTGTTTGTATATTATACCCTTTTTCCCGCCCAAAAGTCAAGGGGGAACAAGCTATTTTCAAACGATTGCAAGGCCGGTCATATCGATAGCGAAATCATAGAAACGCGACCACTTCGAAGGCGGGCGTTTCGAGAACTCGCGACGAATCGCTTTCGCGTCTTCTTCGCTCTTCGCAATCATGAACATGAATCCGCCGCCGCCCGCACCCGTTAAGGTCACGGCCGAAAGATGGTCCTTGATCTGTTCGATCATCGCCTCGACACGCTCGTTAGTGCTGCCGGGATCGAGAAGTTTCTTGTCGCGCCAGTAGTTATTGATCGAACGGGCGAAAGCTTCAATATCCCCCGCTCGAATCGCAAGCGCGGCCGCTTCGGCATCCTTCTTAAGGCTATCAACGAGAATCTTCGCGAAGCCGTGGGGATTCTCCTTATAGAAGCCGAGAACTTTACGAAGAATATTGCGAGCCATGCGCTTCTGACCGGTGAAGTAAAGAAGCGAGCGCGACTTGAACGCCGAGATGAAGTTCTCGTGCGCGGCGATCATTTCGACATCGACCTTCTGTTCATCGCCGGGGACGCTGCGAAGAAGCTTGATCCCGCCCAAGAGGCCACCGAACTGATCCTGCCAACCGCCGCCCGTGCGCATCTCACGTTCGAGCTCGAGCGTAAGCGCCGCGACTTTCGCGACATCAACCTCTCCGAGAATCGCCGCGATCGTAGCCGCGCCCAAAATCGAGCTCGTACCCATGCCGCTCCCCTTCGGGAGATCGGCGGAAATCGTGATATCGATGCCGCGAGAACCGAACTTAAAACCGGTAACCGTAAGAGCGCTCTTCACGAGCGCGCACCAATCATGAGGATCGGAATGGTCGGCTACTTCAGCAGCGGACTTGATAAGACGACGTTTGCCGAGGTCCTTGGAAACGATCTTGATAAACGAATCCTTGCGCTCGCTGACCATGACTTCAATCGGGCGACGACCTTCGAGATCAACGGCCATATTAAGAACCGTTCCGCCTTCGAGGTTGCAAATAGGCGGAGTATCGGACCAACCGCCGGCGAAGTCAATGCGAACGGGAGCGACGACCTTAACGCGCTTCGGACGCTCGCGAAGTTTCAAAAGGCGTTCGTGATTCACCTTCGGCATGATGACGCCCAGATTGTTCGCCTCCCACTTGCCATCGGATTTGAAATTATCGTCGATATGGTATTTGAGCTCGACCCACTGCGACTTACCTACGGGCAAGCACGTAAGGCACTCACCCTTCTTAAGATGAATCGATTCAGCGTATGTCTTCGGAACGTTCGTGACGATATTATCGCCTTCGAGCGTAAGATTCTTAACCGCGCAAGAATCGACGAGTTTACCGTCGGACCCAAGAAACTTCAAGAGCTCGCGCGAAGAGCCGATATGAAAAAACTCGCACGTCGGAACGACGCTTACCGAGAAGTCCGCGAAACCTTTTAGGAGCATCTTCGGGAACTCTTCGTAGATATCGCCGGCAATCGGAAGCGTTTCCATCTTCTTGGCCGTCTTCGAGTCGATGAACATGATCCCGGTGTCGATAAGGAAAGACCCTTCTTCGACTTTCGGCTTTTGGAGGAACTTCGTGACCTTACCGTTCTCCTCGAAATACACGCCGTGGCGCTGAGCCTGCCAAGGACCATCGGGATACGCGACACCGGTAACGCCCGAATTCGAGATCTTCACCGATTCGTAATCAAGATATGGAATAACGTCACCGCAACAAATCAACACTCCTGACTTAGGCAGCGTCAATCGCTCCATCGCTTCGATAATATGATCGAGCATCGTGCGCTTGTCTTTAAGCGGAACGAACGCCTTACCCATCGCGGCATAAGCGGGCGTACGACGCGCATCTCCACCGGAGTGGCAGATCAAGGTCAACCCTTTAGGTTCAAGCACCTTAAGCGCGTTAACCGTCGCGCCGAGACTACCGACGCGCTTATCACCGGGGTCGGGAATCACGGAGAAGTTTTCACGACCCTTAAGTTGAGCACGATAGCCGTTTGCTTGGGCGGCATTAGCGGCGGTGATGATGATATTATCGAATTTCATATTGGTATTATCTCATATTCGCGCTTAGGATACAAGCTTAACTCCGCAGCTCGTGCCGATTCGATCAGCTCCCGCCTCAATCATTTTAAGCGCGGTTTCCTTATCACGAATCCCACCGGCGGCCTTAACGCCCATCACGTCCCCGACGATCTTGCGCATAAGCTTCACGTCTTCGACGGTAGCGCCGCCGGAGCCGAAGCCGGTAGAGGTTTTGACGAAATCGAAACCGGCATCTCGCGCCATGTAGCACGCGTCGATAATCTCATCTTCCGTCAAATTACAACATTCCAAAATAAGCTTGGTAACGATAGGCTTTTCGATAACGGAGGCGAAAGTCTTAAGATCCTTGATACATGCTTCGGGATCGTACTTCAAGAGTCGTTGATTGATAACGAGATCGAGCTCCTTAGCTCCGTCATCGATCGCGCGAGTCGCCTGAAGAATACGGGACATGGTCGACGACTGACCGAGAGGAAAGTCGATTACGGTACAAACTTTAACCGAGGAGCCCTTCAACAACCTCGCGGCGGTTCTGACTTCCGCAGGATTCACGCAAACCGTAGCGAAGCCGAATTCTTTAGCCTCGCGGCAGAGCTTCTCGATAGCGTCCTTCTCGCCAGCAGGCTTGAGAAAAGTATGATCAATGAGTTTCGCGATTTCGTTTTGCATAGTAGAAGTAAAGCGCAAGATCCGTGGAGACGAGTAAAATATCAAGGAGGTAAACCCAGCAAAGCCAAAGCTTGGTTCCATCGGCCAAATGCGCGGCGATTCCGCAGAGATAACCGATTATAATGAGAAACATGAACTGGGGGCTCTTACCGTCAACGCGTTTCGCCTTATAGGTACGATGAATCGCGAACGGCCAAGAAGAGCCGAAGATAACGAGCATAGCGAGCTCGAGAATTTCCGATAACATACCAGGCACTCCCTACTTAATGAAAGAACCGGAGTCCTCGTCTATAAGCCGACGCGGACTCCGGTCAACCTTTTCAGGGAAGCTTCAACTTACTTCTTGAAGCTTTCTTCAACCGCAACGGCGACGGCGACAGTCGCGCCGACCATCGGGTTGTTGCCCATGCCGATGAGGCCCATCATCTCGACGTGCGCCGGAACCGAGGAGGAACCCGCGAACTGCGCGTCGGAGTGCATGCGGCCCATGGTGTCGGTCATGCCGTAGCTGGACGGACCGGCGGCCATGTTATCGGGGTGAAGCGTACGGCCCGTACCACCGCCCGAAGCGACGGAGAAGTACTTCTTGCCGTTCTCGATGCACCACTTCTTGTAGGTGCCGGCGACGGGATGCTGGAAGCGGGTCGGGTTCGTGGAGTTGCCCGTGATGGAGACGCCCACGTTCTCGAGCTGCATGATCGCCACGCCTTCCGGAACGTTGTCCGCGCCGTAGCAGCGGACGTTCGCGCGCGGACCCTTGGAGAACGCCGTCTTGGAGACGACCTTCACCTTCTCGGTCTTCGGATTGAAGACGGTCTTGCAGTAGGTGAAGCCGTTGATGCGCGAGATGATGTACGCCGCGTCCTTGCCGAGGCCGTTCAGGATGACCTGGAGGTCGGTCTTGCGGACCTTGTTCGCGTTGAGCGCAATCTTGATCGCGCCTTCCGCCGCCGCGAACGACTCGTGGCCCGCGAGGAACGCGAAGCACTTCGTCTCGTCGTCGAGGAGCATCGCGCCGAGGTTGCCGTGACCGCGGCCGACCTGGCGGTTCTCCGCGACCGAACCGGGGATGCAGAACGCCTGCAGGCCGACGCCGATCTCCGCCGCCGCGTCCTTCGCCTTCGTGCAGCCCTTCTTCAGCGCCATCGCCGCGCCGACCGTGTAGGCCCACTTGGCGTTCTCGAAGCAGATCGGCTGCGTCTCTTCGACGATCTTGTAGGGGTCGATGCCGGCCTTGTCGCAGATTTCCTTGCACTCGAGGATGGACTTGATGCCGTAGGGCTTGAGGGCGGCGAGGATCTTCGCCTCGCGACGCTCATAACCTTCGAACAGCTTCTCGGCGGCAGCAGCCTTCGGCGCGGCCTTCTTGGTAGCAGTCTTCTTAGTAGCCATTTTAAAAGGTTCCTTTCTGGATTACTCCTTACGGGGATCGATATACTTCGCCGCGCCTTCGAACTGACCGTAGTGGCCCTTGGCCTTCTCCCACGCTTCGTTCGGGGTCATGCCCTTCTTGA
>JAKSOZ010000006.1 GCA_024405265.1 Kiritimatiellia bacterium
TCACTCGCGCGAGTGAGCGCGCCCATCAATAGGCGATGAGCACGCTGATTGAAGCGGTTGCCGCTTGAGGTGCTTTTCCTTTTGTTTTGCCTTGTGAATGACCGCTATTCGAGTATAACCTTTAATTCTCAGCAAGAGCGAGGGAAACTCGTTAGAGGGTATACCCCTCTTGAGTGAGAGGGTATAACCCTGAAGGCTCTTGTGGTATAACCCTCTCAAGCGAGAGGGTTATACCCTTAGACAAGAGAGGGGTATACCCCTAAACAAGTTGGTCAAACGCGGCAGATTTTTAAGTCTTTCCGCTTTCGCCGCGCGCGGCGATATGATATAATATTCATCGTTTGGTGGGGGAGAAATCCTGCCGGATGCGCGGTGAATTCCGCGGCTAATGTAACGATACTTGTGTATCCGGCTTTGAGAAGAAATCGCCAGTTTCAATGAAAGAAGCCAGATGTATGAGTGCGTTATGTGCATTGGTTGCGCATGGCGTACTTTCGATCTACTTTTCTTTCAGGGCGTCTGGCGATGCCTTTCTCAGAGAGTAGATTTGAGGGTGCGCCATGTTTTTGCCTGCGAGCATGAACGCGCCGAGCCAACGCAGGTAATGAAGCCAACTTGAAGATAGCTATAGTAGATGCAGATTTGATTAAGCGCAAGAAGCATAGATTCCCTAATCTTGCGTGTATGAAGATGTCTGCCTATTACAAGGATCGTAAGTACCATCCTAATGGTAATGAAGTTGAGTTGGCGTGGTCTTACGAGAATCTTGATGGCTATGATAAGATTCTTATTTCAAAGGTTTTTACGGATACACAGATACCTGAATGGTTGGAGAAAGAGTTTGAAGAATTCAGGAATGACCCCAATCGAGAGAAGAGAAAAATTCAGTTTGGAGGAACTGGATTTTATTTCGATAAAGCGCCTAATCTTCCGGATGTGATTGAACATCACATGCCCGATTATGATCTCTATACTGCGTGGATTGAGAATGCTGTTTTGAAAGAGCAATCGAAATGCGTAAAAGAGAATCGAACTTTCGATGAGACTAAATTCCGTGCGCAGTTCAAGGAGTATACTGATTATAGTATCGGGTTTTTAACGCGGGGATGCTTTCGAAAGTGTCCATTCTGCGTTAATCAAAAGTATTCGCATGTATTCGGGCACAGCAGTCTATCTGATTTCTATGATAAGACGCGCAAGAAGATATGTCTTTTGGATGATAACTTTTTTGGCTATAATGGCTACTACGATTGTAATGGCATAAAGTTAAAGGATAGAGGCGAAGTGGCGCCATGGAAAGAATTGCTGGGTGAGCTTAAAGCAACCGGCAAGCCATTTAAGTTTAAGCAAGGTCTTGATGAGAGATTATTAACGCGAGAGATATGCGAGGAGTTATTTAGTTCAAACTACGATGGCGACTATACCTTTGCTTTTGACAATATACAAGACTATGATTTAATACATCAAAAGCTCGAGATTATTCGTAGTGTTCCAATGTCGAAGAAGGCATCGGTTCGTTTTTATGTTTTAGTGGGCTTTGTCCAAAACGAAGAGGGTGTGTTTCAGATACCGGATGCTAGTGATATTGAGAACGCGTTTAGAAGAATAGAACTATTACAGAAGTATCGATGCTTGCCTTATATCATGCGTTTCCAGAGTAAGAATGACAAGCCTTGGCAGCAATCTAATTACAGCAAGTTGTATGTGGAAATGGCTCGGTGGTGCAATCAACCTAGTTTCTTCAAAAAGAAGAGCTTCCATGAGTATTGCTGGGCTTGCGAAGAGTATCATCATTCGCATGGCGGTCGTGCAAAACATAGTTCGACTTGGCAAGCATATCTTGACTTCAAGAAAGACAATCCACAAATCGAGAAAAAATACTTCCATCTCAAGTTTGGTGAAATCAATAGGATTGTTGGTGAGCCTGTGTTTGCTAAACAGCAAAGAAAACGTCGAGAGAAATTACTAAACAAAAAAAGGGGCTCGCATGATAGTTAAATACTTTCAGCACCTTGAGTATGCCTCACAGGAGAAGTCATTGAGCAATCCTAATGGATTGTATAGATGGGTGAACGCTTTCGCCAACAAGCAGGATGCGACCACGTTCTTGGAATTGGTAGTCGATTATTTGTGTGGAGACGTTATAACGGACTCATGGATGCTCATAGATAAGGAGAATGGACAATTAGTAAGTGAGATGGCTGATTGGTTCGTTGATGGTTTGCGACATGTCCCATTGGAAGTGCTCGCCCAGAAGCTCAAATTGCGGGAATATAAATTGTCTGAATCGGTTGATAATATCCCCCAGATAAGCTCCTTTGAAGGATCAACATTGGATATTTTGGATATCCTATCTAAGTCAGAGTCGGCTTTAGACTTCGTCCAACTAGGTTACTATTTATATCCAGCTTCTTCAAGGCGGAATGAAACGGCGAAGCGAAAGTACGGGGAGAATGCGTCGAAATTCGCAGCGTTTTTCGATCTAGTACGCCTTGATCACTTAGGTGTTAAATTAACCCCGATAGGAGAGGCTGTTCAACGCGCAAAGGGTGATAGATTGGAAATAGTTGCGAGGCTTCAGTTTAGATTAGCTTTATTCAGGGACTTATTGTGCTCGGATGACGCGAAGAATGAAAAAGTATTTTGCGATACTATATTCAAGTTGAGCAAACTTACTCGCATCCGGAGGTCAACGGCATTCACTGCAATGCTGAAGATATATGATAAATATGAATGTGGTAAGCCTTTAGGATGCAAAGCAGAGGATCTAATATGTCAGATGCGACGCTGAATGATTTAAAGTTAAAGCCACAATATAGGACAAACCCTCTTAATCCCGGAGCGGTCGTAGAGGAGTTTTATATTCCGATTCTTGAGGTTGCAAGAAAGTACGATAGAATATCAGGATTCTTTTCATCGGCGTCTTTGTGCTTGGCGGCAAGAGGGATCGCGGCTTTAATAGAGCATGGCGGAAAGATGAGATTAGTATGTAGTCCGAATCTTCCATTGGGCGATTGTAAGGTATTCAAAGACTTTGTCTATAGTAGTACGGAAGACGATTACAATAAGTACTTGAATGAAAACTTCAGACCTGACGAGAGCTCGATACAAAAGGATCATCTCGCAGCTTTGGGTTGGATGTTGGCTAACGGTTTCTTGGAGGTTAAATTAGCCATTCCGAATAGTAATCTCGACATGTCGATGTGTCATCCGAAAATAGGCCTTGTAGAAGACATGGAAGGGAATGCGATTTCGTTCAGTGGATCTAATAATGAAACCGTTAATGGCTGGGCTGTCAATCAGGAAGAGTTCAAAGTATTTTCAAGCGTGGAAAATACCCAATATTATGAAAATGATAGAATGTGCTTCGACTGGTATTGGAATAACATAATGCCTGGGGTAAAGTGTGTGGATTTACCAGAAGCATTGCGTCAAAATTTACTGAAAAGGGCTGACGAGTTTAACAAAGAGACTTATATTGCTAAACATTACGTACAGGCGATGCGTAGTCATAGGGTATGGTCAAAACTGAATTTACGAGACTATCAGAATGAAGCAATTTCAAAGTGGGAAAAGAATAATTATAGTCTCATGTTTGAAATGGCTACCGGTTCCGGTAAGACACGCACCGCATTGGGTTGTATCAATAGGTTTATGGAGAAAGAGCCTACGGGTTGTGTGGTAGTAGCAGCTCCAAGGCTTGCGCTTTGTGATCAATGGAGGAAGGAGTCGCAAGGATCGTTTTTGAAAGATGCGAAGGAGATCGAGGCCAATTCTGATCATAAAGACTGGAATGTGGGATTGGCTCGTCAAATATCAAGAATCGTGCTAGGAACATCGGCTAGCAAATATATAGTTGTGTACACATCTCATAAGACGGCGTCTTCTTTAGAGTTCCTTGAGATGATAAATCGTTTGACGAAGTCAATTCCCCTTATGTTAGTTGCAGACGAAGCCCATGGATTAGGGGCGCGGCAATATCAACGCGCTCTGTACGAGAAGGCTTCATATCGCGTAGGGTTAAGTGCAACGCCAACTAGGATGTTTGATGATATTGGAACCGAAAAACTAGTTAGTTATTTCGGGAACGCAAGCTTCGAGTTTTCGATAGGCGATGCGTTACTTGCTGGATTTGTAAGTCCTTATCGATATTATCCGATTCTTGTGAAATTTACACGAGATGAGAATGATAAATACGACGAATTGACTGAACGAATAAGAAAGCTCAGACTCGTTTGCGAGAATAATCTTGATGAAGACGCGTTTGCGAAGCTAGAAGATGCTCTACGAAAACGGGCCCTTTTAGTAGCTGCGGCTCAAGGAAAATTACCGGCGCTGAGAAAGATATTGCAAGATAGACGGCAAGACATGAAGAAACATGCAATTGCATTTACCTGTCCGGACAATATAGATGCAGTGGTAAACGTGTATCTTGATGCTGGCCTTATGCCGCGCAAATATACTTCATACGAAAGTACCGACAAGCGTAAAGAATTATTGGTGCAGTTTGCAGAAGGGTCTTGCTCGGCTTTAGTGGCGATGAAGTGTCTTGATGAGGGAGTAGATATCCCTGCGGCAAAATATGCAATGCTGATTTCGAGCACGGTAAACCCTAGAGAGTATATCCAGCGAATAGGTCGCGTGATAAGGAAGAGCTCGGATAAAGAATATGCCGAGATATACGACTTCTTGGTCGTATGCAATGGGAATAGTATAGTGGAGCGAGATCTTAATCGAGCACTATACATTGTCAAGTTTGCAGATAATGCAACGTCAGTCTTAGATACTTTATATACAAAAACAGGAGTGTAATATGAGCCAGAAGATATTAGAGGCAACTGAAAAGGTTCTTGAACAAATGAATGCATCAGAGGATGTTGCGGATTTTGTTCGCGGCATTGTTGCTTTCGAATGTTTTGAAAAAACATATCAGTTTAAGAAGCGCTACATGGACGAGCTTAAAAAAGTGACGGCTAATTAAGGAGATTTTATGCGTATTCAGTCGATTGTAATTGAGAACTATCGTCAGTACCGTAGCCTTAGGCTTGACCTTGAGAAGCCTAATAAAGATGGTTACGATTTGAATGTCTTGGTCGGCAAAAATGGGTTTGGCAAGACGAACCTTGCTAACGCGTTTTGTTGGTGCCTTTGGGAAAAGGAACCCGACCTGGCATTGAAGGATAAGAATGCAGGAAAGCCTTTATATAATGTTTTGGCGATGAATGAATGCAAGGCGAGCGGTAAGAAATATCTAGAGGTCTCTGTAAGTGTAAAGATAGATCTAGAGGACTCGAAAGGAAGATGCCTTTTAGTTCAACGTAAGTGCATGTGCAATACTCATGGCCTTATTGATGAGCCACGATTAATTGTTGCAGTCACGCAGAGATCGTCGCAAAAGGCTGGCATGACTTACGATGGGCAGGATGCTCAGGATGAGATAGAACGCTATTATCCATCCGATTTGTCGGATTATTTGGTCTTTGATGGCGAGCGGTTGACTACGTATTTCCAGCGAGGACAGGCAGCGAAGATTGAGCAGTCTGTTATTAATTTATCGGGTGTTCAGAAACTTGATGAAGCCATGCATCACCATCAGGTTATTATGAATGACTTGGATGGGCAGATTAAAGATAATAGCGTTGAACTTCAGGCTGCTGCAGCTAAGAGAGAAAAGGCGGTAGCGGAATATAATAGAAATTGTACTGCTATACTGGATTACGAACGTGAAGTTGAGGATGCGGAAAGCCGTATTCAACATCTTCGTGAGTCTATCGGTAATCATAAGAACGTTCCGGAATTGCTTTCTAAAAAGGATGGTTATGAGGCGGCATTGAAAGCACTCGATCAAAAGATGCTAGAGGTACACGCTAAGAAGTGCGAGCTTATTAGGACATATTATCCGGTTCTCGTAGTTATGAAATATGCTCCTACGTTACATAGTTATATCGAACAGAAGCAGGCGCGACAGGAGTACCCTCCGTCAATCAAAAAGGAGATTTTCGAAGAAATTCTTAAGGTTGGGAAGTGTATGGTTTGCGGAGAGAAGCTTACCCCCGAATCAATTCAGTATGTAAAAGACCAAATCGACAAATACAATAAAACTGTTGTTTCAACCGAGACGTACAAGGCTATTAATAATCGAATAGAGCCTCAGATATATCGATTCTCAGAAAAGCTTAATACGTACCTCGATAAAAGAGATTGGATTTTGCAAAGCGAGGCAAATATAGCAAAGCAACAAGAAGAAACTGAGGAACGATTACAAGAAGTTCGCGATAAGTTGGCTACGGTTAATAACGCGCTTAATTATAAATCTATGATTGCAGAGCTTAATGAAAGAGAAAGCTCGCAAAGATATAGTCGTGACATGCTTGGTGCCGCAAGAGAAAAGGCATCGCGGTTGCTTTCGGAGAAGCAAGCGGCTGAAGCGGAGTACGAGAGGATTAGGTTGCAAAGTGATAATGATGAGTCACGTCGTAATCAAAGAAGAGTCGTTCTGACGTCAATGCGCATTGTCTCGATGGTGCGCAAGAATATGGTTGACGAAATAAGGACATCTATTGAAGAGAAGGCTAATAAATATTGGCATTCTTTAATGTGGAAGCCGGCTGATGAGATCGGAACTATACGTTTCTCAGCTATTTTCGAGGTGACTCTTGCAGATGAAAGCGGTCAACAGTTGATCGGTACATTAAGCGCGGCAGAGCGCGAGATGCTTGCATTGTCAATCACTTGGGCTATTCATTCACAAGCGGGTATTAACTTCCCGTTCTTTATTGATACGCCAGTTGCAAATATGAGCTCTGATTCGCGTAGGGATTTTGCCGTCACACTCAAAGATATCGCTAAAGAAAAGCAAGTTGTGCTGCTCTTTACTGATACTGAATATGTCAATGAAATACCAGAGGCGTTCGGTAATGACTTAAACATGCTTAAGACATTGTCGTACTCTAAGGGTGTTACTGTTATTCGCTAAGGAGGATTTATTATGGCTAGTGTGCTAGATTTACGTTGGGGTGTATCAGATGAGGTCAAGAATAAGGTTATACCCATAGCAGATAAAACAGGGTTCCTTGGGTATGATGAAGATGATCGAATCAGTTTATACATTTTTGCTGCGGCGTTAGCAACAAAGTTACAGATGACGCCCAAGTCGGAAACATTTAAAGGCTTGGTTATGATGAAATCTGTTTCCGACGAAGAGATAGCCCAGCTCTTGTTGATGTATCTAATGGGCAATGCTAAAAAGTCGCTAGATTCGGTGATTGATAACGTCGGTGAATCTAGACGAAAAGAAGTCGTTCAGTATATTAATCAGGTTGCAAATGCCGGATTCCAAGTGGTAAAAGAGCTTAATTCGAGAAATGAAGATCTTGTTATCGCGGATTTGATTGATGAAATGAATAGAGATTATGCTGATTTCCAAAAGAAGCACCCGGAATACAAATTACCGGTGTATCATGATTTTGAAGCAAAGCAATAAGATGTTTGACGCGAAGTGTCGGTAACATGACCGCCACTTCGCATCATTTCGCCTAGTGGCTTCAATCTGCTGCGCGGCGGATTAGTAATCGGCGTACAAGCGAAGCACTATGATGGGCACAATGTTCAGCGCCCGGAGATCGATAAGTTCATCGGCGCTTTGGAAGGGCGGGAAGGTGTTTTTGTGACGAGCAGCTCGTTTTCGGAGGATGCGAAAAAGAAGGCCGCAAATACTCATTCCAACTCCAAGATCGCGCTTATCGATGGAGATCGAATGGTGGATTTTATGATAAAGTACAATCTTGGCGTTCAGGAGACGGATAAGAAATACGTTTTCAAGCGCATTGATCACGCCTTCTTTGAAGAGTTCGAAGGCTAAGATTTTTCCATAAAATACTGGAAAGAAGGTCTGACCATCGTCCCAGTATTTTATGGAAAATTTTTCGCTTGATTTCGCACCCTTCCGCCGGTAGGAGGACTCAGGCTGGAGGGGGACGGAGCGGCGAGTAGCCTGGAATCGACGCCTCGCTCGAACAACCCGCTCGAATGGAGTTCTAAGTATACGCGGCGGCGAAAAAAGTAAATCGCTCGGCTTGCGATACGGAAATCGCCTCAGTCTTCGCCTTCGTGGAAGGTGCCGTCGGCGCGCGCGGTCGAATTCAAGTTCCCGAAGAACTTCAACGAGATCGCGCTCGAGGGAATCAAGCGCTACCAGGCGAAGCAGGATAAGATCAATCGAGAGATGCAGCCGGTCGTCGACGAGGTGATGCGCGAAGTCCTGAACGAAGAGCGCGTCGGATCGGAAGAGAATGTGCCGCTCTTGAATAGACCATTCTTCGAGGAAGAAAATAAAAAAACCACCTTCAACGGAGACGGGGCCGGTACGGTAGAATCCTCCAGTGGCACTCCTAGTTCCCGTCCGGGGGCAGCCCTTAGCCGATCCAGACCCAAGCACGGGGAAGTGGCGAGTATTGTACCAAAATCTGGGAATGACGTCAAGGCGAGGATTCAAAAATTCGCTAATAAAGATTATTCGATCGCCACCAAAGGAAAGCCGATCGGCGCCATAATCGCGTCGCTAAGAAAAACCTTAGACTTAAACCCTAGAGGAGCATACGGATCTTCCTACGGCATTTATAAAACACCAAGAGGCAATGTCGCATTCAGACTTTCAGGACATACAGCCAATGGCGAAAACTTCGCTCGTGACAATGCGGATAAGAATACGAGTGTCGTGATCGAGATGTTCGACTGGAAAGGTGTGGAGACGACAACCCCGTATGAAGAGTTTGTTTATCCGAAGGATGTGTTCGACAAGAAGAATCTCTGTACCGAGAAAATCGCCAAGGCGATTCGCGATGAAGTCGACGGTAAGGTCGGCGTATTTTACGTAGATAAAACAGAAGCCAAGACGATTGCAAATCGCTTGGCTAATGAAGCATTCTCCATTGGGCGGACAGAGGTCCAATTCCTAAGGCGGCCACAACGTACTAATGTGGTGCATAGTTTATCAGATTTAGGATCTCCCGTCAAGGGGGTAAAACCGCAAATCGACACTTTGCAATTCAAAAAGTGGTTCGGTCCGTCGAAAATCGTGGACAAGGAAGGGAAGCCGATGGTTGTATACCATCGAACGAACAGCACTTTCGAGGCTTTCGACCTTAGCAAGGCGCGTAAATCGATGGATATCCAGGGCTTCTATTTCTACGCGGACAAGGATGCCTGCGAGGAGTACGGCACGAACGTGATGCCGGCGTATTTGTCGGTAAAGAAGCCTTATATTATCGATTCGGCGGAGAAGATGAACGCTATTCCGTGGGATCAATCCGAGGAAGGCACCGGAGTCAGAGCGCGCGTGGTTGCCGAGCGAATCTTGAATTCTCCCGACGGGCTGACGGGTATCCCTCTGACAGAAGCCCAACGTTTCCGACTGGAAAAACACATCGAACTTAATCCGAACTGTCCTTATAAGAACTTGTTGAAGCGCATTCTTTGTGGTTTTTGGTACGAGCAAGAATCTTTTCCTTATAAGTGATAATCATGACCGACGATGTAGGGCTACCGCGTTTCCGCAGTAGCGCAGAACGGTACGCGGTAATATAACGATAGAGCTAGTAGGACGGCAGCGTTTACGCGGTTAAGCAGGATATCCTCCAAGCCGCTTTACCAGCGAATCGACATCATTCAACTCATAACCCTTATAGTTGATTTCCGCGGCTCCATCTTCCGCTATCAGTTGGGCTATACGATTTAAAATAAGGGCATCTTCTCGAGAAATCTTCTTTTCACCCGGGATATATTTCCAAGCCGCCGGCGCGAGCATCAAGAGTTTACCCTCCGCACACGCATCGAAATATCGGCCCTCAGGCTTGAAGAGGCGAGGGAAAGCTTTATTTCGTAGCGTTATAATCGAAGCTCCTTCTTTCATCGCAAGACGAGCGATTTCTTTTTCGCCGTCGCTGATGCAAGGTGAAATGATCACCGCTCCATGATCAGCAGCGGATAATAGTCGCGCAGCTTTCTCCTTAAACTCCTCTGTCGAGAATTCGATTATCGGATTATCTTCCTTATCTCGCACCACACGACTTTTCCCGGAAGGTAATCTTTCTCGTTTATAAGCGAATTCCTTTCGAGAACACTGAACTTGCAAGATAACCGGCTTATTCAACAGAAAGCGATTGCCGACGGTGGAAAAGTCGATCTCTTTCCCCAGAAGCGTTATCGGAAGCGTATCGGCCACTTTAAAGAGATCAGGATTCTCTCTTTTAAGACCCAAGCGCCGAGGATTATCACGCAGATAATCGACCATCTTCTTCAGTTGTCCTTTTCGCCATAGAATCGAATCCACGAAGCCGCTATCCCACCCGACTTCGCGAGATCCCGTCTTAAAGCCTCGAATCACGTCTCCTAATTGTTTTGGCTTTAGCGACTCTTTAACGAAAAGAACTCCATGAAAATGTTCCGGCATAATCTGCGAAGCTATAAGAGAGATTTGCGGGTACCGATTTGGGATCTCTTGCCAACACCGAAGAACCTTCTTCCCCATCTCAGTCGGAATCACTTCCCAACGATAACTATTCGACGCTTCGCCGTCTTGCGACACCTCGGAAACGAGGTGCTTTACCGGGCGCGAGGACAAGAAGGGATTAGAGCGATCTTTTAAAGTAATCGTTATCTCGTAAATCGCTCGACTCGAGTAATCCCAATTGAGGCAGCGCCGGCCCATTCTATGAATAATCTCATTCACTGACGATATTATACCATAATTCCTGTCCGCAGACGACTCTATGCGATATAGAGCTACCGCGTTTCCGCGGCAGCGCAGGACAGGAGGGTTTTTACGCGGTAGCGCAGGGTGGGAGCAGGGCTATCGCAGACGTAAACGCGGCGTTAGAGTATCTCAGTCTTCGCCTTCGTGGAAGGTGCCGTCGGCGTGGAAGTGGCCGGCGGCCTGCTTTTTACCGGCTTGCGCTTCTAGGGCGAGTTTGAGTTCGTAAGCGCCTTCGACCACTACGAGCGTATCATCGTCTTCGATGCCGGAGATTTCCGTCCAGCCGTTGGAGGAAACGCCGGGCGTAACGGGAAGGGCGAGAAACGCGCCTTCTTCATCCTCGTCTTTCACGAATACGACCGGCTCGACGCCGTTTAGGACGATTGCCTTCGAAGGAACGGCGAAAGATTCAGCGGCGCTTTTCTTAGTCACGATGGTCGCCTCGGCGCGCTCGCCCGGCTTCGCTTCGATTCCGCTTTCCGGGAAGTCGATTAAGGCGCGAGTAAGCGAGTTTTCGTCGAGTCCGAAGAGAACCGTGCCCTCGACTCCGCGGCACTTCGCTTTCATTCCGCACTCGAGACGCGCGATGTCGCTCGGGCAAGTGAAGACCTTAAGCTGAAGATGATGGGGATTCATGATGTTCAAGATCTTCGTTCCGACTTCAACATAAGCGCCGTCACTGACTTCGAGCGATTCGACGATGCCGTCATGAGGCGCTTTCACCTCAAGTCCAATCGAAAGACGCTCCACTTCGATCTTCTTTTTCGCGAGTTCAAGCGAGAGTTCCGCGTTCTTGAGATTCATCGAAGTATACTTCTCGAGCCGCGCTTCAAGTAGCTTCAATTCTTCCTCCAGCGCCTTGAGCTCGAAAGACTCGATGGTAAAAAGCGTCGCGCCTTTTTCGAAGTGTTCGAGGGGCTTGACCTTAAGCGAGAGGCGACCTGAGATAGTCGAGGGAATCGCGTGGAAAGCGTCGGGCGCTAGGACGAAAGTCCCGGGAAGCTCTAGGGTCGACTCGACCGAGCGCTTCTCGATTTGGACGAGTTTTAGGCCCATCGTCTTTTGGGCGCGAGGGGAGAGGTGTAGCTCATGCGCTGCATGAGCATCACGATCAACGTGAGCGTGATCAGTGTGAGAGTGCTCGGAGTGAGCGAAGAGCGCGAAGGGGAGCGCGGCGAAAAGGGCGAGGAGTCGAGTTTTCATTTCAAGTATTTCTCCATCTCAAGATAAGCGAGGTGACGCTTTAGCTTAAATTCGGCTTGGGCGAGTTCTTCTTCGAAAGTCGCGGCGTCTTGCGCGAGATATTCGTTCGGCTTGAGCTCGCCGACTTCGAGAAGCGACTTCAAGGTCTCCGGCGAGGTCGTCTCGAAATTCGGGACGTCCTTCAGGATTTTATAAGCTTTAATCGCCGCGAAAGTATTTCGAACGACCTGCCGCCATTCTTCAAGCGCGGCGATTTTAGCGTTCTCCCGCTCGGCTTCGGCTTCGGAGATCGCGAGGCGATTGCGGTTCCAGATCGGTATATCGATTCCGGCGATAAGCCCAAGGCGATTCTCGCCGTCTTCGTATGAGAAGGCGGGGCCGAGTTTAAGCTCCGGGTATTGACGGCGAATTTCCGCGTCGAGCTTCAATTCCGAAGTCTCGAAAAGAAGCCGCTTCGCGACGACCGAGCGATAATCGACAAGCTTCATCGGATCGGGAACAGGAAGTTCTTTCTCCTCGAACTCATCGAGCGTATCACTCAAGAGGATTTCGGTATCGGCGGAAAGACCGAGGATATTCAGAAGTTCCGCTCGCGCTTCTTCTTCATTGGCTTTCGCTTCGGCAAGTTTACGGCTCAAGTCACGACGAAGACGCTTTATATCCTCAAGCTCGGTAATCGAAAGTTCACCTACTTCGGTAAGTTTCGCCACTTGATTCTCCACCTCGGAAAGTCCCCGGTTCTCAAGTCGCGCGGCGATTTTGGCGGTCATCTTTTTCGCGTAGAGATAATTGAGCGCAGCTTTTTGAGCTTCATAGCCCTGAATATGGCCGGTAGATAATTCCTCCGCTAAAAGCGCGAGGCGCTTTTGCGTCGCGGCTTCGCTATCCTTTCGTCTGGCGCCTGAAAGCGGGATCGAGACCGAGAGATTAAGTCCGCCCAAGTTCGGATTGGAGCCTCCTTTCAAAACGCGTGCGAAATCGGCGTCCAAGGTCGGGTCGTCCCAGTAGCCGGTATTCTCGGCTATGACGGTTTGACCCGACCACTCGGCGCGAGCTTTTCGGATCTCGGGATTAGCCAGAAGGACATAGGTGCTCACGTCCTCCAGCGAGTTCACGGTAAGAGTCTTCGAATCGAGGATTTGCTCTTTCCATTCGATAGGGCTCGGCTCGTAGGACTTGCACCCGACAAGCATCAATAGGAGGAGCGCTACGGGTAAGACGCGCTTCGCCGCGGGAATGACGATCAAGGTAAGTAGCATCGCGCCGATAATGCCGCCGAATTGAACGAGCGCGAGAGGCGAGAGTAGCTCTCCGCCCGGCTTTTCACCGGCGAGGATAATCGGGATAAGGCCGATAACGGTAGTAAGCGACGTCATGATGATCGGAAGCATTCTTGCGAGCGAGCGCTCGTAAATCGCGGTGCGTTTATCTTTACCGGCTTTCATAAGCTCATCGTAGCGATTAAGAAGGAGAAGCCCGTTACGAAGCGTGAAGCCGGAAACGGTAACGAAGCCGACGAGCGACGAGACCGAGATTACCCCGCCTCCGAGTTTTACGGCGAGAATACCACCCGCGAGGCCAAGCGGCAAGTTGAGAAGGGCGATCATCGTCGCGCTCAAATTCTTAAGCGCGAAGAAAACGAGCGCGGCGATTATGATGAAGAGGAGTACGCCCATCATCGCGAGACGCTTCGCGGCGGATTCACGAGCTTCGTAGCTCCCGCCGTATTCGATCGAAACGCCGAACTTATCGACGATGGGTTTGAGATGATGCTCAAGCTCTTTCACGACAGCGCCGATATTCGCGTTCGGCGCGGGATTAGCCGAGATAAGCGCCTTCCTGCGACCACCTTCGCGAAGGAGGAGATTCGAAGCATTCTCGGGAACGACCAAGGCTACGTCTTCGAGGTGGACGTACTCGCCGTTAGCACCCGCGAGGTGGAAATCTTTTACGGTTTCGATATCCGCTTCATCAATGCCTTTCAAGCGAATCATAATCGAACGACGAAGAAGCCCCTCGCGAATTTCTCCCGCCTCATAACCGTTAAAGGCGGCGGCGACTTGATCGCCGGCGTCTTTCAGGCTAAGCCCCGCAGCGGAAAGCTTATTCAAGTCGTAGTCAATACGAAGAGTTTTGACCATGACTTCACGATTAGCTCTAACGTCGACAATCGAGTCGATTTCTTCAAGTTCTTCTTTAACGGCATTTACGGCGGCGCGTAGCTTGGCTTGATCTTCGCCGTAGATATTGACCGCGAGTTCCGCTTCGGTCCCCGAGAGGACGGCGCTGATACGATGGGCGATCGGGTAGCCGACGAGAACGCTCGTCCCGGGAATTTCGCCGAGGAGAGAGCGGATTTCTTCTTTGATCTTCTCGGTATCGGCGTTAAGATCGACGCGAATCACGTACTCGGAACTGGAAACGGGTTCGGCATGCTGGTCGCGTTCGGCGCGGCCCGTGCGACGCGTGACCGAGAGAACGCCATCGATCGCTTTCAAGCTTTCGACCGCTCCTTCGGCGACGCGCTCCGATTCGGAAAGCGAAGCGCCGGGCGGGAGCGAAAGGGCGACGTTGTAAGAGTCTTCCTTAAAAGGCGGGAGGAAGCTCGAACCGAAGCCGGTCGCCATGTAAAACGCCGATCCGCAAAGAAGAATCGCCAAGAACAGAACGACGGCGGGAATTTTCAGCGAGAGACTTAAGAAAGGTCGATATACCGCTTTCAAAATATTCGCCGCGAAAGAACGTCCCGATTCGGTCGAGGCTTTCGGATTCCTCCAGAGAAGAAGCGAGAGCGCGGGAACGAGCGTCACGGCGACTACGAACGACATCGTGAAAACCGCGAGATAGGAAAGGGCGAGAGGCTTGAAGAAACATCCCTCAAGACCTTCCAAAAAGACGAGCGGAAGAAAGACCAGCACCACAATCGTCGTCGAGAAGAGAACTCCCGGAAGCACGGAGCGCGTAGCTTCGATAATCACCTCTTTCGTAGGGCGCGGCACCTCAAGCGCGGCATTCTCGCCGAGGCGACGCCAGATCACTTCCGTGAAGATAATCGCCGCGTCGACGACGTCACCCGCAGCTACTGCGAGGCCGCCGATAGTCATCACGTTCACGCCGAGTCCTAAACTCGGCATCAAAAGAACTCCTAAAAGCGCGGAAACGGGAAGCGCGAGGAGAACCAGCAAGAGCGTCCGAAGACGAAGAAGGGTAAGCGCGAGAACGAGGGCGACGACAAGCGCCGCGTCGCGCAAGACTTCTTTCCCGCCCTTTACGGAGACGTTGATGAAGTCGGCTTGACGGTAGGCATTCGAGTGAACCTCAATACCGGGATTTCGGGAAGCGAACTGAGTAAGCGCATTCTCGACTCGCTTCGTAAGCATAAGCGTATTGCCGCCAGGAACCTTTTGAATCGAAAGAACGACCGCGTCCTTACCGTTATAAGAGGCGCTGCCGCGACGAGGAGCTCCGGCAATCGAAACGGAAGCGACGTCGCTTATGCGAAGGGGGCGAGAGGGGAATATCGGGAGCGCGGCGATTTGACGAATATCGTTAACGTAAGCGAGCTGTCTTAAGGGAATTTCTTCGCCTTTATGATCGGCGAGGTAACCCGCCGAGGCGTAAGTGCGAGATCTTTCCGCGGCGGAAACAAGATCCGCGAAAGAGATGCCGCGCTCCGCGAGAACGTGCGGATCCGCTTCGACGCGGCACTCGGGAAGGCGGCCTCCCGTTACCGCGACTTCACCGATCCCCGGAATCGAGAGAAGACGATTACGAAGATCGTACTCCGCTTTTTCGCGAAGCACGAGAGAATCGAGCTCGCTTTCGTCGGCTTTCGTAAGCGCCGCGAGCATGATTTCGCCGGTAACGGAGACGGTAGGAGCGATTTCGGTCGACGCTTCTTTAGGTAATTCCGCGCGAGAGAGGCGCTCGAAAACGTCGAAGCGAGCTTTCGATAGGTCCGTCGACCAATCGAAGTCCACCCAAACGAAGGAAAGTCCACCCGAAGAACTTGAACGGACGACCGAAACGCCGGGGATTCCTCCGACGGCCGATTCGATCGGGATCGTGATGCGCTGTTCGACTTCTTCGGCGGTAAGTCCTCCCGCTTCGGTCTGGATCGTGACTCGAGGCATCGGGATATCGGGGAAAACATCGATGGCGAGACGCTCGGTCGTTTTATAGCCGATCAAAACCAAAGCCGCTATCGTTACGATTACGAGTTTGGCATGATTCAAGATAAAGTTCAAAATATTAACCATAAGAGGATTCACGCTTGATTTTCGAGGGGGAAATATGATATAATACCTCTCGTTTTATGACCTCGGACTGTAGCTCAGTTGGTAGAGCACGACACTTTTAATGTTGGGGTCGCGGGTCCGACTCCCGCCAGTCCGACCAATTTAAGCGCCGATATCGCGGCGCTTTCTCTTTTTTTAAACGCTCCGCCGCGCTCGATATAACGGCACATCTCGAGGACATCAGTCCAGTTCTGGACGCGCTCATCGCGATTTTTCACGAGCATCGCCTCAAGAAGCTGCACGAAGCCTTCGGAGAGATTCGGGTTATTGAGACGAGGGTCATTCGACTGGAGAGTATCGCTGCACTGCGCTTTGATCGTGTCTACGATATCATAGCGCGAATACAGCGCTTCGCCGGAAGAAAGATGATAGAGCGAGGCGGCGAGCGAATAGATATCCGACCTTAAGTCGAGCTCGACGTCGTTATAGGCCTGCTCCGGCGAGATATAAGCGGGAGTTCCGAGAATGTGATCCATGTCGGAAATCGGCTTCCCGTCGCCTACATAGATATGACAGAGGCCTAAGTCGGTGATCTTGATTTCGCCGTTTCGATTGATCATCAGATTCTCCGGCTTCATATCGCAATGGACGAGGCCGTAATTATTCCAAGCGTAATCGAGCGCGTAAGCTACCGACTCGCAAATAAGAAGGCAATCTTCTTCGCGCACATGAGCATGACGACTCAAGTACTGGCCGTAGTTATATCCGTCGACGAATTCCATTACGTAATACCAAACGCCTTCGTGACAGCATAAACGATAGCCTTCGACGATATTCGGGTGGCGGATCATCTCAAGCGCTCGCTCTTCGGCTTGGAAGCGTTTGAGATCGGCAGGGGAAGACGCGAATTCTTTATTGAGAATCTTTACCGCAACGATCTTATCAAGCGTCAAATCACGCGCCTTCCAGACGGTAGCCATACCGCCCTGACCACAGACTCGAATCAGCTCTAGATCAGGCAAATCCATTTAATCGTTCAGTCCCCACTCTTTCAACTTTCGATGAAGAGTACGGCGGTTCACGCCCAAAATCTCCGCCGCTTTCGTCTTATTGCCGCGAGTCTGCTGAAGCGCGGCAAGTATCTGGCTCTTTTCGTTATCGGCAAGCGACAACGAAAACGTGAGGCGCGAAGTATCCGGCGCGGTAGCGGGGAGGGGCGAAGAAATATCAAGCGGAAGATCGTCGACCGTCAGCTTTTCTCCCGCGGAGAGGACGACCATCTTTTCGATCACGTTACGAAGTTCACGGACATTGCCCGGCCAAGAATACTCTTCCAAAAGCTTCATCGCTTTCGGGTCGACGCCCGTGATCTTGCGCGCATTCTGCTCGGAGAACTCTTTAACGAAACGCGAAACCAAAAGCGCGATATCTTCGCGATGATCTTTAAGCGAAGGGGTTTTTATGTCGATGACATTAAGGCGATAATAAAGATCTTCGCGGAACTTACCCTCTTTCACGAGCTGAGCAAGATCTTTATTCGTCGCGGCAACGAGACGGAAATCGACTTTCTTCTCCTGGTTACCGCCGAGACGACGCACAGATTTGGTTTCGATAGTTCTTAAAAGAGCGATCTGAGTCGAAAGTTCGATCTCGCCGATTTCATCGAGAAAGAGCGTTCCACCCTGAGCCTGCTCGAAGCAGCCCGCCTTACCTTCCTTTAGTCCGCCCGTGAAAGTACCGGGCTCATAACCGAAAAGCTCGGACTTCAAGAGCTCATCGGAAAACGCCGCGCACTCAACGGCGATAAAAGGACCCTTGGAGCGAGTCGAAAGGTTGTGAAGCGCTCGCGCTACGAGCTCTTTACCCGTACCGCTCGGACCTTCGATAAGGACATTCGCGGCGGTAGGCGCGGCGCGGCGAATAAGCGAATAGACGCGCTCCATAGCGGGCGACTTACCGGTGAAATTCTCAAGTTCGCCTTTAAGACGAGTCTTCAGCGAAGCGACTTCCTTTTCGAGCGAGGCCGTCTTCAAGACTTGAGCGACGCGCATCGAAAAGCGATTCAAATCGGTAATCGGTTTCTGGAAGAAATCGGCCGCACCGTCTTTCATCGCGTCGACGGCGAGATCGACCGTACCATACGCGGTAAGGAGAATACAAGCGAGATCGGGACGAAGCGCCTTCGCTTCTTTAAGCAGCTCGACGCCGCTCTTACCGGGCATCTTCACGTCGGAGATCATAAGCATAAGCTCGCTCTCTTCGGCGATAAGCTTAAGCGCCGCGTCGGCATCGGGCGCGGTAAAACACTCGTACTCGCTCTTGAACCACCGCGCGAGAGTATCGCGAAGCGGTTTTTCGTCATCAACGATAAGAATTTTCGGCTTCATCATTTAAGCGCTCGCACGCGTTTTTCGATACGAGGAATTTTAATCGTGAAAAGGGTGCCGGAGCCGAGTTTGGACTCCGCGGAAATAGTGCCGCCATGTTCCGAGACGATGCGGCGCGTGATCATGAGCCCTAAACCGGTACCTTTTTCTTTCGTGGTTTTATAAGGCTCGAAGAGATTGACGAGCTGATCGGGGCTCATCCCAAGTCCGTTATCTCTGAACTTGGCGAAAACGTACGAGTCGTCACAGGAAAGTTCGATATCGATAACCCCGCCGTCTTTGATCGCTTCCAACGCGTTCTTGATCAAATTGAAAAAAACCTGCTCCATCTGAGAGATATCGAGCGCAACCGGCGGAAGCGCCGCGGGTAAATCGAGATTGACGCTGATCGAGCGCTCGACGAACTGCTCTTTCATCGTCTTGAGACAGTTCTTAAGCGGATCCGCTAGTGACCCCGGCATCAAATTAGGTTTACGCGGTCTTAGCGCGGAAAGGAAGCCACGGATAATCCCGTCCAAGCGCTTGATTTGATCCTTGCAGATCTGAATCGATTCTTTATCGGTAGGATCGCGTTCGATAAGCTGAATGTTCAGCGCTATCGCATTCAACGGATTACCGATTTCATGCGCGACGCCGGCAGCCAAATCGGCGATCGATTTCGCCGCGCCCGAGGCGAGCTCTTCTTCGCTACGCTTCTTCTCCGCCGAGATATCGCGATAAAGGGCGAGCGTATAACCCTTGGTCGGAATCGTTTGAACTTCGTAAATCTTCTCCTCGGGATAGGAGACGGCGAATTCGTTTTTCGACGCGGAGCCGAGCGGTAAGTCGAAATCGGGGAGACCTATCGCGGCGGAATTGCGAAAGGTCTCCACGCCGTTTTGATCGTAGACGACGACGCCTTCCTTCATGGCCTTAAGTACAGTCTCGAGAAACGCGATCTCCTGCGTCGCTATGCGATATTGTTCGCGCAGCTTACGCTCGTCGAGCTTATCGATGTGCTTTAGAACACTCTGGAAGAACGTCTTCATCTACTAAGCACTATGCACTAATTACTTCTTACGGTTATCGATAACGCGCTTGATCTTGCCCTGAGAGCGGGGAAGGGTGCCGGGGGCGACGATATAGAGTTTCGGGCTTAGACCGACAACTTCCTTGATCGCGACGGCAACGCGCTTCTTGATAGCTTCGCACGCGGCGGGATCCTGCGAGACGGCGATCGAGTTGACTTCGACCTGAATCTCGAAGAGGTCCATCGTATCCGTCGAGGAGAGGATGATCATGTAGTGAGGCGCGACTTCGGGAACCTTCATAAGGCAAGCTTCGATCTGGCTCGGGAAGACGTTTACGCCGTGGATGATCAGCATATCGTCAGAGCGCGCGTGGACGCGGTCCATGACGCGCATCGTACGTCCGCACTTGCAAGACCCAAGCTGGAGACGCGAAAGGTCGCGCGTACGATAGCGGATCATAGGCGTTCCGACGCGGTCGAGCGTCGTGAAGACGAGTTCGCCTTCTTCGCCGTCGGGAAGAACCTCGAGCGTATCGGGGTCGATGATTTCCGGATAGAAGTGGTCTTCCCAGACATGGAGTCCGTGGCAATGTTCGCAATTACCGGCAACGCCGGGACCGGCGATTTCTGTAAGGCCGTAGATGTCGTGAGCGGTGATGCCGGAGATATCCTCGATTTTTTCACGGATCTCGTCGGTCCAGGGCTCGGCACCGAAAACGCCGTGCTTGAGCTTCGTGTCGCGGCGGAAATCGACGCCCATCTTCTCGGCGACGGTCGCGAGGTGAAGGAAGTAGCTCGGGGTGCAGCAGATCGCCGTCACGCCCAAGTCCTGCATGAGCATGATCTGCTTCTCGGTATTACCGGCGCCCGTAGGAAGGACGGCGCAACCGAGTTCTTCCGCGCCATAGTGCGCGCCGAGACCACCGGTGAAAAGGCCGTAGCCGTAAGAAACCTGAACGATGTCGTCCTTGGTGATGCCGTACATCGCCATGCAACGCGCGACGCCTTCGGTCCAAATCTTGACGTCGTTCTTCGTCTGAGGAATGCAAATCGGCTTGCCGGTAGTACCCGAGGAGCAGTGGAAGCGGTTGATTTCGCTCATGGGCGCCGCAGTAAGCCCGTAGGGATATTCGTCACGAAGGTCGGTCTTCTTCATGAAGGGGAACTTGCCGAGATCCTTCAAGGTCACGAGGTCACGAGGCTTCACGCCTTTCTCATCGCAACGAGTGCGGAAGAGCTTGACGTTTTCGTATTCATAAGGAATGATCTTCTGCAATTTTTCGAGCTGCATCTTGCGGAGCTCGGGAATCGGCATAAAGTCGGGATTGGAGACGCCTTCGATTTTCATAGGATTTAGGGAGTAGTGGGTAGTGGTTAGTTATTAGTGAAAGGAGGATAGGGCTTTTATGAGCTTCGCCATCTGCTCGGGAGTGCCGATAGTTATGCGGAGTCTTTCGCCCGTCTTGGGCCCCGGGAAGTAGCGGACGAATATCTTCTTTTCTTTAAGCGCGGCGAAGATGTCCGCGGCGTTTTGACCTTCGGGCGGCTTCGCGAAGATGAAGTTCGTCTCGGAAGGGAGAACGTCCCAACCACGCGAAACAAGCGCCGCAGTAAGCTTCTCGCGCTCGGCGACGACCTTCTTCACGTTGCTACGCATGTAAGAATAATCCTTGAACGCGACGAGAGCGATCGCCTGGGCAAGGGCATCGACATTGTAGGAGTCCTTGACCTTGTACATCGCCTCGATAAGCTTCTCAGGCCCCACGCAATAGCCGACGCGAAGTCCCGCGAGCGAAAAGCTCTTCGAGAAAGTGCGCATCACGATCAAATTCTCATTGCCTTCCTTCGTCGCGAGGTGCATGCAGTTCTCGGAAGCGAAATCGGCGTAAGCTTCGTCGACGATCACGACTCCCTTGAACTTCGCCGCGAAGTCCTCAATCTCGCTCGGGCCTTTCATCATCCCGGTCGGCGCATTAGGATTAGTAAGGAGGAAAAGGGAAGGACTAGAAGTTCTAGCTGCTCTAGAAGTTCTAGAAAGACTAGCTAGATCGAAGCCTCCCCAAGGGACGTCTCGAATATCCGCTAAAGTCTTATAGAGCGAATAGCTCGGATCCAATGAGCCGATCGACTCGTCATTCTCGACGAAAGCTTTCGCGGCAAGAGCAAGAATCTCGTCGGAGCCGTTACCGACGAACACTTTTTCGATCGTTGTCTTGAAGCGCTTCGCGATAGCTTCACGAAGTTTTATGAAGACGGGATCGGGATACTTGCGAAGATATTCGAGATCGAAATTTCTTAAAACCTCCAAGCACTTCGGGCTCGGAGGGTAAGGGTTCTCGTTCGTATTGAGCTTTACGACTCCGCGGCACTTCGGCTGTTCGCCGGGAGTGTACGCCACAAGCTTCTGGACGGACTTGGTGATGCCCATGAGAAATTATTCGTGATTGATGAGCTCTGCGGAAGTGTGATACGTCGTTCTCGCGACTATGAAGAAAAGAATCTTCTCTTCACTCCGAAAGCTCACGAGGTTCGCGTAATCGCGATAGCCACCTTGAGTAAGCGTGCGATCAACGATCTTTACGTTATCCTGCAACGTAGCGGTATTGCGAAACCAAGACTGCTTCCAGGAGTTCGGATGATCGGGATTACCGGAGACGAGCGGAACGAAATTGAGAAGTCTCCAACAAGAGTTCTCGATCGTAACCAAATCGACGTTGCCTTTATGGCTGATATTGACACTACAGCAACCGGCGAGAGAGAAAGCAAGCGCGATCAGAAGAGATAATGAGATAATGCGTTTCATCGAATGACTCCCGAGATCTGAATTTCACGATAGCAGAGAAAATACGGAATCGGCACCGGTATCTGCGTGAAAGGAATATCGAAGAGGACACTATCGTAAGTATGATAGACGATGTTGTCAGGGGTCTTGCCGCGCTTTTCGGTGTATTCCATAAAGCGTTCTTGAACCTTATCCATCGTCACGTCATCACGAAAGAATACCGCATACCCTTGATTCTCCAATGTCGGAGTCGTGGCGTCGCCGCATACGACCGGAATGATGTTAAATAGACGCCAGCCATAGTTGGCGACGATTACATGCTCTTCTCCCGTCGTCTGCGATATCGACGTGTCTATGGAGAAACATCCGCTGAGACATAAAGTCGCAAGCAAGGTAAAAATGACACACATTATATTTTTCATAGTGTAAGTATTATACCATAGAAGATTTGAATTTGACAATTGAAAAAGCGATTGAAAATTTGGTATAATACAAAGCATGAAAATGAACTATATGCCGATGGATAAGTATTGCGCAGAATACATGCGCTACTTGGGTATTGCCAAGACCGAACGCCGCAGCTATTCCGAAAGCGAGCGTCTTCTCAAGGCTAAAGGGTTTAAGGAAATCTCCGCTTTCAAAACTTTGAAGGCCGGAGATAAGGTTTATCGCGGTTACGAAGGCCGTACGATCATGGCCGCCGTTATCGGCAAGAAGCCGATCAGCGAAGTCGGTCTTAAGGTCGTCGGCGGTCATACCGATGCGCCGCGTCTCGACTTGAAGCCGATTCCGCTTTACGAAAAGGGCGGCACGCTCTTCTTTGATTGCCACATGTATGGCGGCATCAAGAAGTATCAGTGGCTTACACTCCCCTTGGCGCTTTACGGATCGGTCGTCAAGAAGGACGGCACTCAGGTCGACATTGCCGTCGGCGATAAGGAAGGCGATCCCGTCTTCATGATCACTGATATTCTTCCGCACCTCGGTTACGACCAGGCGAAGGAGACGCGCGATAAGTTCTTCCCGGCGGAAGATCTCGACGTCGTCGCTTGGGTAAGCGAAGAGAAGGCCGAGAAGGGTAAGAAGGATAAAGACGAAAAGAAGAAGGTTTCTCCGCTCAAGAAGTCGTTCCTCGATTTCCTCAAGAAGGAATATGATCTCGAAGAAGAGGACTTCCTCTCCGCTGAACTCGAAATGGTTCCTGCGGGTCTCCCTAAGGAAGTCGGCTTCGACCGCATGCTTATCGGCGGCTACGGTCACGATGACCGCGTCTGCTCGTTCGCGGGTCTCCAGGCGCTCCTCAATGCCGCGGACGAAGTGCCCGAACAGACCGCGTCGATTTTGATGTGCGACAAGGAAGAAATCGGCTCCGTCGGCTCGACCGGCATGCAGAGCTCGTTCTTTGAAAACACTGTCGCAGAACTCATCGAACGCCAGGAAAAGAACGCTCGTGATATCATGGTTCGTCGTGCGCTTGAAAAGAGCTCGATGCTCTCCGCCGATGTCACGGCCGCGTCCGATCCTCACTTCGAATCGCTTGACTCGACCGGAAATGCCGCGAAGCTCGGCAAGGGCGTCGCGGCGTCGAAGTACACGGGCGGCACGTCGAAGGGCGGCTCGAGCGACTGCGGTCCCGAGTTCGTCGCGTTCATCCGCAAGGTCATGGACGAAGGCAAGGTCGAGTGGCAGATGGCCGAACTCGGCAAGCAGGAGAAGGGCGGAGGCGGCACGATCGCGCAGTATATGTCGCGCTTCGGCATGAAGGTCCTCGATATGGGTACGCCGATGTGGAATATGCACGCTCCTTGGGAAATCACCCACAAGAACGACTGCTGGCAGACCTATCGCGCTTACAGCGCCTATTTGAGGGCTTAAGAAAATGCAGACCGTAACGACCGCGATCAAGAACTCGATGGATTCGTCGAGCTGGATCCGTAAGATGTTCGAGAAGGGGCTCGAGCTCAAGAAAGAGTTCGGCGCCGATGCCGTTTGCGATTTCTCGCTCGGTAATCCCGACGTTCCACCGCCTCAAAAGGTGAAAGACGAGCTTATCAAGCTCGCCGACGCGGCGATTCAGCCGCTTGGACTCGGATATTGCCCGAACGCGGGTATTCCCGCCGTTCGTGAGAAGATGGCCGAATATCTTTCGAAGCAGCAGGAAACGCCCGTTCAGGCGAAGGATATCGTCATGACCGTCGGCGCAGCGGGAGCGCTCGTTTCGTTCTTCCGCGCCGTTATCGAGCCCGGCGATGAAGTCCTTACTCCTGCGCCTTATTTCGTTGAATACGGCGCTTATTGCGGTCACTTTGGCGGCGTCTTAAAGACGGTTCCGTCGATTCCTCCGACGTTCAGGCCCGATGTGAAGGGGATTGAGGCGGCGATTACCGACAAGACTCGTGCGATTATCATCAATTCGCCCAATAATCCGACCGGTTGCATCTATGCCGAGGAAGATTTGAAGGCGATTGCGGCAATCGTCGAGAAGGTGAATGAGAGAAGGGAACGACCCCTTTTCATTCTCTCCGACGAACCTTATCGTGCGTTCGCTTATGACGGCGCGAAAGTGCCGGCGATGCTTCCTTTGTCTAAGTATGCGTGCGTTCTCGGCAGCTTCTCGAAGACGCTCTCGCTCGCCGGTGAACGTATCGGCTACTTTGTCGCCAATCCCGCGATGCCTGACCAGGAGACGCTCGTCGCCGCAGTTACGCTTACTAATCGTACGCTCGGCTTCGTCAACGCTCCCGTTATCGGACAACGCCTCGCCGCGGCGCTCGTTAACGAAACCGTTGATCTCGACATCTATGATCGTCGTCGTAAACTTATGGCAACGGTCTTAAGCGACGCGGGAATCGAATTTGAGATGCCCAAGGGCGCATTTTATTTCTTTGCGAAAAGTCCCGTCGAAGATGATATGCAGTTCGTAGACGCGCTTTTGAAGGAAAAGATTCTCGTCGTTACCGGTAAAGGTTTCGGTTTCGCAGGTTACGTGAGACTGTCTTGCTCCGTGGACGAAAAGATCATCGAACGCTCGGCCGAGGGCTTCAAACGCGCTATGAATAGCTTTAAGTAAAATCCGTACAACGCGGGTTATGTAAACTAGGAGTATTATGGAAATCGAGTCTGAAGAAATACCGCCCACTAATGCCGTTAGCCTATATGGCGAGTCGAATGACGCGATGGACGACTTTCCGATTCTGAAAGCGTTCCAACAGTACGTTGATAACGAGCAGTCCAAAGCCAGAAAGCGCATGTATTTACTTTGCGCACTTTTCGCTTTTATTTTGACGATGGTCGTTTCGGTATTCTCGGTGATGATCGTGAATCTTAACGAGCGTAATCAAACATTGAATGATAGACTCGTGGATTTCGCCATGAAAGATCGCCAGCAAGCTCCGAGTGCGCCGGTCGTCGTTCAGCCGAGCCAGGACAACTCGATGGTTATGGCGTTGAGCGCCAAGCTAGAATCGCTCCAACAGATGATCATCGAGCAAAACAAAGCCAAGGCCGAAAAGACCGCGGACGAAACGCCTAAGAGCGTCGCTCCTAGCGCCGAACAGATCGAGCTTGAGAACAAGCTTAAAGCTCAGCAGCAAAAGATTGAAAAGGCTACCGCCCTTCTAAAAGCTCAAAAAGAGCAGATCGAAGCTGAAAAGGCCAAGTTACGCGAGCAGGAACTAGAGGCGTATCGCCGCAAATATTATCCCGAATTCTACGAAAAAGAGGTCAAGAAAGCCCAAAAAGCTCAAAAGCCTACCACTAAAAAAGTCATCAAACCGATTAAAAAGGTTGAAGTGATTGAAGATATCAACGTAGACGATGAAGAAATCGATGATATCGATCTTGACGACGTCGACATCGATGACGATGAATTCGAAGATTATTACGACGAAGAGGATGAAGAAGAAATCGACGAGGATTATGAAATCCCCGTCGACACTAAAAAGAGCTCCTGGAGAATTCCTCGGGAATAATCCTTATCGGTTTCCCAAGAAATATCGGTAAGCCGGATTCAAAGTTTCATCGGAATATTGATAACCGATTCGATCCAAGGCCGCGGTAAATTCACCGCGGTCTTCTTTCTTGACTTGAAAACCGCAGAGCACCCTTCCATGATCTGCACCATGATTGCGATAATGGAATAGAGAGATGTTCCAACGACCAGCGATAACCGTCAAGAAGTTCATGAGCGCACCGGGTTTTTCCGGAAATTCAAAGCTCATGACCAACTCATCCTCTACGCCATGAGTATGCCCGCCAACCATGTGGCGGATATGCTCCTTGGCAATCGAGTCCTCTGTCAGATCTGTAGCGCGATAACCCGCATCATCAAATAACTTCTTAAGCTCAACACGTTCGGACGGGTTCTTAACGCTCATACCTACGAAGATATGCGCATGGTCGGAGTCTGAATAGCGATAGTTAAACTCCGTAATCGAGCGCTTACCGATCATTTCGATGAAACCCTTGAAAGCGCCGGGCTTCTCGGGAATACGGACTTCGAAAATCGCTTCGCGCGCTTCACCGATTTCCGTTTCTTCGGATACGAAACGGATTCGATCGAAGTTCATATTGGCGCCGGAAATAATTGCGGCGTACGTCTCCCCTTCTTTGGCAACCTTCTTCGCAGCTGCCAGCGCGAGCGCACCGGCAGGTTCGCAAATCGCACGAGTGGCTTCGAAGACGTCCTTGATCGCCGCGCAAGTTTCCGAGGTGGAAACGCGTACGATGCCATCCAAATACTTTTGACAAAGGCGGAAGGTTTCGACGCCCGGCTCTTTAACGCAAACACCATCGGCGAAAAGACTCGGATTCGCGAGCGTAAGGCGCTCACCTGCTTTGATCGAGCGATCCATACAATCCGAATCATCAGGCTCAACTCCAAAAACCTTGATAGCAGGATTCACGCTCTTAACGTAGACGGCAACACCCGCCGCGAGACCGCCGCCGCCGATCGGTACGAAAACGGCGTTTAGTTTACGGCCAGCCTGATTCAAAATCTCTTTACCGACAGTTCCCTGCCCAGCTATTACATCTGGATCGTCAAAAGGCGCGATATAGGTATAGCCGTGCTCATCGATCTGACGATGAAGCTCTTCGTATGTATCAGAATATGAATCGCCATGAAGAACGATTTCCGCACCATACGATTTGACGGCCGAGGTCTTGATTTCCGGCGTAGTTACCGGCATGACGATCGTCGCTTTCACCCCAAGCTTTTGCGCGGAGAGCGCGACGCCTTGAGCATGGTTTCCTGCCGAGGCGCAAATAACCCCTTTCGCCAATTCTTCAGGCGATAGCTGGGACATTTTATTGTACGCACCACGAATCTTGAATGAATGAACCGGTTGTAGATCCTCGCGCTTAAGTAAAAAACGGCACCCAAACTTTTTGGAAAGTTGTTTCGCTTCCTCAAGAGGAGTCTCGACCGCCACATCATAGACGGTCGAGGTGAGAATCTTTTGAAGATAATTGATTTCGCTCATTTTATTCTTCCGCTTCAGCGGCTTCGAAAACGATATCAGGGAAGAAGACCTGCAACTTCTTGATCATATCCGGGAACTGTTTAGCGACTTCCTTAGCAATCGCTTCACCACGGCTCGCAGCCGCCTCATCATCATTGCAAATAAGGCGCATCGTAAGCGCGGCACCCATCATGCCTTCAGACCAGCTCTTAAGATTGAGTTTCGGCTTGCAATTGATGCGTCCCTTTTCAATGAAGTTGATAATAACGTCATTGAGCGCACCATGATAGTTCTGATAGAACTTCTGCCAGGTAAGTTTCATCGTCCCGCCGTCAGGCTTGGAAAGGGTGATATCTTTATCGTTGATGGCGGCAACTGTATGACCCTTAAGCCCTTTCACCTTCTTTCCGAAAGTATAGCCCTTCATGTTCGCGATAAAGATATCTTGAACGCTCTTCATCGCTTCGACCTTGCTGATTTCGAGGTTTGCGGCCTGCTCACCTTCAGGAGTGGTGAATTCGCTCTTGATGGTTTCAAGCTGACGAATCGCGGATTTCCAATCAAGCTGCTTGAAGACTCGGCCATCATCAGCAATTTGTTTGAACTTATCCTGAATAGACGCGGTTTCTTCTTCGACCTTCGCTTTACGCGCGGCATCCGCAGCGGCTTTCTTGTCGGCTTCGGCCTTAGCTTCGGCTTCGGCTTTTTCCTTGCGACCTTTTTCAAGCGCCTCGCGACGCAGACGATCGGCGGCTCGCTTTACGGTATTGGAACCTTTGGACTTGATGAAGGTAATACCCTTCTTAACCGTCTCGACTTCTTTTGAATTCTTCGCGGCATCGAGTTTTTCGACGGCTTGGCGAGAAATATCGCCAAGCTTATTCATCGCCTCTTCCGATTCACCCGAAATATCTTTCGCGCTTTCGCAGATGGCTATGATTTCCGCAATATCCGCAGCTATCTTCTTCGAGCAAGCGATGCACTCATTCGCGCGAGTCCAGAGCTCGTTGATCTCATTGATTTCACCGGGGATTTCACCTTCGAAAGGAGCCGTTCCTGGAGCGGGATTAATCATCGCGGCGAATTCGGGGACGAGCGATTTAAGCTCGTTCGTCGGCTTCTCGACTTCATCGACCGCTTTCTGCGCAAAAGTTTCAAACTCCTGAGCGAACTTCTGCGCCTTATCGGCTGTATCGACGATCGCGGCACGAGCCTGCGAAATTCCGGAGACGATCTGTTGATGATGAGCTTCTTTCTCCGCATTCGCAGCGGAAACCTTATACCAAACGAGTCCGCCGGCGACGACCACAATAAGCGCGATCACGCCTCCGATAACTCCGATGACCTTAAGGCCGAGATTATCCTTCTCTTCTTCCTCCTCGTTCTCCGGCTTCGCTTCGCCGTCCTGAACGCCTTCATCGCCCTCCGGCTTTTCCGCAGAATCTGTCGTCTTAGGAGTGATCTTAAGACCGCCCTTCTTGGGCTTCATGACGATCTTCTTACCGCCCTTGGTTGTGGGGGTCTTAGTAGAAGTGGTCGTAGTAGTAGGATCGACCACCTTCTGAGATGTGGAAAGGCCGGTCGTCATCACCTTCTTGAACTCTTCGAGCAAGGCCTCGAAGCTCGGGAAACGATCGGCTTTATCGAACGCAAGCATTTGCATGACGAGCGCATCGATCTGAGGCGAAAGACCGGGGCGAAGCTCGCTCGGCTTTTTAGGCGGAGCGACGAATCTCGCTTTAACGACAGCGGTCGTATCGTCGCCTTCGAAAGGAGGAACGCCGGTCAACGCATGATAAAGCGTACCGCCTAAAGAATACATATCGGCGCGATAATCGACGACTTCCTTCTTTACCTTTTCAGGAGAGATATAATAAGGCGTACCCCAGATTTCGGAAGTGTCTTTCTGCATCGCCGCGAGGCCGAAATCGACGAGCTTGGCGTTGCCGTTCGAATCGAGGAGGATATTCTCGGGTTTGACGTCGCCGTGAACGAGGCCATGATCCGCCGCACATGCGAGCGCCTGAGCGACCTGCTGGCAAATCTTCATGACGCGCGGAACTTCCGTCTTACCGGCACCGGAGTGTTCCATAATGGAGTCGAGACTACCTCCCGTGGCGAGCTCCATAGCGATGTAAGGCATTCCGTCGGAGATACCGTAGGAGTAAATCTGCGCTATGTTAGGATGAAGGAGTTTCGCGGCAGCCTGAGCTTCACGCTTGAACTTTTCGACGAACTCGGCATCACTTCCGAATTCCTTAAGCATGACTTTGACGGCTACCGGGCGATCAAGCATTTTATCACGTCCCATATAGACGCCGCCCATGCCTCCGGCTCCAAGCGCTCGTTCGAGCAGAAAATTGCCCGTTTCGCCGAATTGGCAAGGGACCTTGATCAGTTCTTCGCTCATTTTATAACCCTCCACTTGTTAAATGGCCAAAAAACAACACTCGCCGTACCGCGTAGAAGATGTCCGGGGACGGGCCCCCAGTAACGGCTGTCGAAACTATTATTGAAATTATCTCCGCAAGCGAAATATTCATCTTCGCCCATCGTGACGACTTTAGGGAGCGACTCGATGACTTGTCCATCAGGCCCCTTCGGTAAATGCTCGAGCTCGTAAGTCTGGCCTGGCGTCGCTTTCATACGCTTGATATAGTGAGTTCCTTGCGCGATGCCGTTAATCCCTGTCGTCGAGAAAATCATCACGTCATTAACGCGCGGCTTACGGAAATTCCAGAGCCACCGATTAACGAATATGAAGTCTCCGGTTATCGTCGTTCCCTCCCAAACCATATCTCCCTTCGAGAAATACTTGCCGACCAAATCCTTCGCGGCGTCGGCGGGAAGTTTATGAACCTTTGAGGAAGCTCCGATTGAGACATTGGCGAAGCCGTCGTTGCGCGGCAGAACTCGCGTCATTCCGCTTCTATCGGCTTCGATCTCAACGTGAGTCTCGCCGGTATAGGCCCACTTCAAAATCGAAATCGGGAAGATGTCCCAGTTGGACATCTTCGCGCCTTCGGCTGTATGATATCCCCAGAGCGTCTCCTGCATCGACCCCGTAGGGATATTGACCGGCTCGTAGAAATAAGCACGTAAGGCCATCGCGACCGAAACCGCGACGACCAACGTGTCGAGCCATTCTTTAACGAACTTTTTCACTTATGCGCGATAGTTCGGAGCTTCCTTGGTGATGGTGATGTCATGAGGACGAGCTTCTTTAAGACCGTTCGTCGTGACACGATAGAACTTACCCTTCTCCTGGAGCTCGGCAACAGTCTTCGCTCCGCAATATCCGAGGCTGGCGCGAAGGCCGCCGCAGAACTGCGTCATAATCGACTTGACGTGACCCGAGTACGGGACCATACCCTCGATACCCTGAGGAACGAGATCATCCTCCGACTCGTTATCCTGGAAGTAGCGAGCGCGCGAACCCTTGCCGTTCTTGAGCGCGGCCATCGAACCCATGCCGCGATAAACGACGTACTTTCTGCCGTTCGCGTAGATTTTCTCACCCGGGGACTCTTCGGTGCCGGCGAGAACCGAGCCGAGCATGACCGAATCAGCGCCCGCTGCGAGAGCCTTCGGAACGTCACCCGAGAGCTTGATGCCGCCGTCGGCGATAACCGCAACGCCCGAACCGCGAAGCGCCTTCGCGGCATTGTAGACGGCGGTGAGCTGAGGAATACCGACACCGCATACGACGCGGGTCGTACAAATCGAACCGGGGCCGATACCGACCTTAACCGCATGAGCGCCGCACTCGGCGAGAGCCTTCGCGGCTTCGCCCGTCGCGATGTTACCGGCGATCACGTCGATCTTCGGGAAGTTATTGACGATATACTTCGTCATGTCCATGATGCCCTTCGAGTGACCGTGGGCCGAGTCGACAACGACCGCGTCGACTCCCGCGGCAGCGAGCTTCTCGAGGCGCGAGATATCGCCCTTACCGCCCGAGACCGAAGCACAAACGCGAAGACGGAACTTATCGTCGCAGTTATAGGTCGGATGCTGATTTTCGGCGAGACGCTGAACGTCCGTGAAGCTGTAGAGACCGACGACGTGGCCTTCCTTGTCGATCAAGGGGAGCTTACCGACCTTCGCTTCGCGCATAAGATCGTAGGCGGTCTTGAGATCGGTGCCGGGCGCCGCGGTAATGGGCGAAGGCTGCATGACGTCTTTAAGCTTCTTCGCTTCCATCGGGGCGAAGCGCATATCGGACGAGGTGATCATACCGACGAGGCGATCCTGATCGTCGAGAACGGGGAAGCCGTTGAACTTAAGACCCATGCGACGCTTCTCGGAGCGGAGGAACGAGATGTCGTCGTTTTCGTGGAAGCAAACGGGCGCGTCGATAAGGCCGTTAAGATATCCTTTGACCTTCGCGACTTCCTTCGCCTGATCGTCTTCTTCGAGGTTCTTATGAATGCAGCCGATACCGCCGGCGAGCGCCATGGCGATAGCCATCGGAGCTTCGGTTACGGTGTCCATCGCCGCGGACATAAAAGGAATTTTCATCTTCGTACGAGCGGTGAACTTGGTCTCGAGCGAAGTATCGTCAGGCAAAAAGTCAGCATACTGCGTTACGAGCGTAACGTCGTCATACGTGAGGCCCTCGAACGGGAAAGCCCCCATAAACTCATCCATATAATTGTTCATTCTTGCTCCTTGTGGCATGTTGTGCCCTTTTGCCTTATATATTATACTCTTTTCAAAGTTGAAAATCAATCGGAAATTGCAGAAATGGTAATATCTACTGGGTCGGCAATAGCATTAGCGTGTTATCAGCTCCGCGATCTTCGCTATCGGATCGGAATCGGTAACCAGGAGCTTCATCGTATTAGACAAAGCTTCAACCGCCTTAGCTCGCTCTTGAGGATCGTCGAGCCACTTATCGACATAGCGCTTTACATTCGCCGCGGTGAAGTTCTCCTGCAAAAGCTCAGGAAGCGGACATTCCGCACCCGCCTTCTCGGCGATGATGTTCGCCAAACCCACGTGCTTAACGCCCTTTATCGCGCGGCGCAAAAACGACGCAGTAAGAGCACCGACCTTGTAAACGATCACCGTCGGAACTCCAGCCAGCGCCGCTTCCAAGGACGCCGTGCCGCTCGCGACAATCGCGACATCGGCCTTACGCAGTAGTTCGCGCGCGCCTCCCATGATCACGTTCTCGGCGTTCCCTTTGAGCTTCACTATCGCATTATAAGCCTTCTTCGACGCAGCGGGAATAAGATAGCTTCGTCCCTTTACCGCCTCAAGCTGAATCGCGAGGTGCTTTTCTATCTCGCCGATGCGAGAGC
Source organism: Kiritimatiellia bacterium (assembly GCA_024405265.1). Taxonomy (GTDB): domain Bacteria; phylum Verrucomicrobiota; class Kiritimatiellia; order RFP12; family UBA1067; genus UBA1067. The sequence goes on from JAKSOZ010000006.1 coordinate 33,141, forward strand.
CGGGCAAAACGGCGACTAGCCCCGCTTCGCGTGTCTCGAAACTAGAAGGTTGAAGGTTGAAGGTTGAAGGATTGTGGTCTAATTTTTGGAAGGCCCAAGCAAGGGGGTGACCGACGAATTCGGCAAGCCCTGGCTTGAAGAGCCCGGGCTCGAACGGGAAGAAGCAACAAAGCTTATCGAGCGAAGCTTCGATTTTCGGAATGCGTCCTTGGTGCCAGGCCCAAACCTGAGGGCAAACGACATGGACAGCCTTAATCCCATTACGTTTAGCGAACGCCGCGAGTTTCAAATTCATACCGGGATAGTCGATCGTCACGACGACATCCGGCTTCCACTCTACGATCACCTTCTCCATCGTTTTCTTGACGCGGAGAAAATAGAAAATCTTCTTAAGAACCGCGAAGAATCCGAAAACGGCGAGATCCCCCGTCTCGAAGCCGTAATCCTGATAGCCCCTAATTTCAATTTCTTCACCTTCACTTTGGCTCTTCACCTGAAGCTTGCTAGCAAGCTCCTTCGCATAGAGAACGCCGCTTTCTTCGCCCGCGAGCAAGAGAATCTTCTTCATCTTCTTTACTCCCTCAGTCTTACGGTCTCAAAGGCGCTGCGGGAAGTCCCGAGTCGATACCGACAATCGCGATATTGTGCTTATCGGCGAACTTGATCACGTCTTCCTTATCTAGGAGGACGAGGCGACCGGCCTGAAAGCCGAGTGCGGTAACGCCCGCTTTTTTCATGTTCTTCAAAGTTCCGAGACCGACAACCGGGATATCAAAGCGCATATCATGGCCTTCGCGAGCGGCCTTAAACAGAACCGTACCCTTCCCGAGTTTCCCCGCGCGCTTGATCGCGGCGTTCGTGCCTTCAAAAGCTTCAACCGCAAAAACCATGCCGCTTTTAACGAGTACCGTCTGCCCTACATCATGACGCCCCATATCGGTAGCGACTTCAATCGCGCGGGCAATATCGCGCTCCTCAAGCCCGGTAAAGCCGCGTTTCGTTAAAACGCCGACTCCCGGCATATTCTCATCCATGTAGGACGAGGCGGGGAGCATGCGAACTCCGGCCTTTTCGAACTCTTCGACGAGCTTACCGAAAATCGAGTGAGCGTTTTTAACCGGCATCGCACGAAGCCATTTACGCGCGGCATCGTCAAAACGACCGCGAAAGAGCGACATCGGATTGACTTGACCCGCAAGAATCGCGCCTTCGTACTTATTCTCCGCCGCAAAAGTAATGCCCTTCAATACATCATAGACGGAGAACGGGAAGTCATGATCGGCGGCCTTCCTCGTTTCTTTCCAAGTCGAACCCTTGATTGAAATGATGTCGACCGTTTCGACACCCGCTTTCTTGGCGCCTTCGACGATAAGTTTGGGATAAGAACCCGAACCGGAAATAACGAGGAGTTTTTTAATCATCTTATTCGCTCTTGAGTTCGCGGCCCATCATCGCCTCGACAGCATCCGCAGCATTGAAGTTCTCGTAGCAAAGCGCATAGACGAGATCGCAAATCGGCATCTCGACGCCCATCTTCTTCGCGAGATCGTGAATCACCTTCGAGTTCCAAACGCCCTCAGCGACCATCTGCATTGAGTTTAGAATGTCGGAAATCTTCTCTCCCTTGCCGAGACGCTCACCGACCTGATGATTGCGCGAATGGACGGAAGTACAAGTGACGATCAAGTCGCCGATACCGGCGAGCCCCGATAAGGTCTCGGGCTTGCCGCCGTAGCCTAAAACGAAGCGCTTCATTTCGGCAAGGCCGCGCGTGATCAGCGCCGCGCGAGTATTGTCGCCGAAGCCCATTCCGTCAGAGCAGCCTACCGCTATCGCAATCACGTTCTTGACCGCGCCGCCGATTTCGACGCCGACGGGATCGGACGACGTATAGACGCGGAAAGCCTTCCCGGACCAAATCCGCTGAACCTTCCTCGCCTTTTCTTCGTCTTCGCACGCGGCGACGATTGTCGTCGGAATTCCACGCGAGACTTCCTCGGCATGAGTCGGGCCGGCGAGCGCGACGACCGACTTGACCCCCAAAATCTCTTTCGCGAGCTCGGTCATGCGCTTATTGGACTTCTCGCAAAGTCCCTTAGTCAATGATACGACGAGATGGTTATCGGTAATAAGCCCCTTAAAACTCTCCATAACCGAAGCGAAGAACTTCGACGGCGGCGCGAGAACGACGATCTCGGCGTTCTTAACCGCCTCGGCTCTATCTCCGGTCAATTTCAAGCTCTCGGGGAGCGTAACGCCCTTCAAGAACTTTTCGTTCTTCCTCGTGCGCTTCATTTCCTCGATGTACTCGGGAAACGCACCCCAGATGGTCACGTCGTGGCCATAACCCGCGAGAAGCATCGCGTTAGCGGTACCCCAACCGCCGTCTCCGATTACCGTAATCTTCATTAGAGAACCTTATTAAGGCGTTCGATCGCTTCAAGAACGTTCGCGCGCGAATTGAACGCGGAAATGCGGATATAACCTTCGCCGGCCTTACCGAAACCGGCGCCGGGGGTCGTGACGATATTCGCTTCTTTTAGGAGCTTATCGAAGAACTCCCAGCTATCGCCCTTAACATCGACCCAAACGTACGGGGAATCGACGCCGCCCGTAACCTTATAGCCCTTCGCGGACAAGGCTTCGCGAACGAGCGCGGCGTTTTCAAGATAAAAGTCGATCGTCGCCTTTGTCTCGGCCTGACCCTCGGACGAGTAAATCGCTTCGGCACCGCGCTGGGTGATGTAGCTCGCGCCGTTGAACTTCGTCGTCTGACGACGCGTCCACATCGGTTTCAAAGGAACGGGAGTACCGTCCGCCGCGTAGGCGTTAAGCTCGGAAGGAACGACAGTATAGCCGCAACGGATTCCCGTGAAACCGGCCGTCTTCGAATACGAGCGGAATTCGATCGCACAAGTACGCGCGCCTTCACACTCGAAGATCGAATGAGGAATTCCGGGAGTGCGAATAAACGCTTCGTAAGCCGCGTCGAAAAGGATAAGCTTCTTATTCTCATTCGCCCAGTCGACCCACTTCTGAAGCTGCGCTTTGGTAGCGATCGCTCCGGTAGGATTATTCGGATAGCAAAGATAAACGACATCCGCGTCGCCGGCCGCTTCGGGACCGGGGACGAAGCCGTTTTCGGCCGTGCAGGGCAAGAGCGTGATATCAAGACGACCGGCCATGATATTCGTGTCGACATAGACGGGATAAACGGGGTCGCCGACCGCGATCTTCACATCAGGCCCGAAAAGCTCCTGGATATTGCCGCAGTCGCACTTCGCACCGTCCGAAACGAGAATTTCATCAGCCTTGATATCCATGCCGCGATCTTGAAAATCCACCTTCGCGATCTTGTCGCGCAGGAACGCGTAGCCCTGCTCGGGACCATAGCCGTAGAACTTCTCCCCCTTACCGGCCTCGTCATCGATCGCTTTGTGCATCGCCGCGATCACGCTCGGAGCGAGCGGCTCGGTAACATCGCCGATTCCAAGGCGAATGATCTTAGCGTCGGGATGAGCGGACTGATGAGCGCTTACACGATGAGCGATTTCCGCGAAAAGATAAGTCGGTTTGATCTTCGAATAGTTTTCGTTAACGTGGAGCATGATTATTCTTCCTCTTTATTAAGCTTCGGTAAATAGCCGTCAATAGCGACGGGAATTATGAAAAAGAGCGACATTACCGCCGGCGATCTGAGGGGACAGTCCCCGAAGGCGTGGATCATCGTCGCGACCATCGCCAAGAGCGCGGCGAAAGCGCCCGCAGGCAATGAAAAAATAACGATAGGGCTAGGCGGCCGTTTATCCTTCGGCGCGAACCGCGCGGCATTCACGAGTTTCTTCCACACAACGACCGTCGGTTTCAGCGCGAGTACGAAAAGCGCGACAATCAAGACGAAGCCGACCGTTCCATGCTCGGCTAGGAACTGGAGATAATCGTTATGAACGTTGATACCGCCGGTCTGCTGAATATGACGAAGTTCTTCGGCGGTCATCTTTGGAATACAAAAATGCTTATATCCCCAGCCTCCGCATCCGAAAAGCGGATACGTCTTCCAAATCTCCGTCGCCACTCGCGCATGATACTGCCCGCGACCGGAGACACGATCGAGAACACCGGTCGCATCGAGAGTGTTCACTTCGCGGCGCATATTCTCCGGCATGAAGACGGAGGCCAAGAACATGGCGAAAGCGAGCGCGGCGATCGCAATCACTCCGCGTTTCACCTTAGTAGCTTTCGAACGCTTCGAAAGAGTGGAAATGAACGTATAGAAAAAGAAGACGATCGCGAGCGACGTCACTAGCATAATCGCCGCGCGGGAAAGAGTGTTAAGCGCGCCGAAATAGAAAAGCGCCGCAGGAATAAGATGATAATTGACCTTCCAAAAATGGATCTTGATCTTACCGGCCCGCTTAGAAACGTCATCGCGATTCTTTTCTTCTTTGACTTCTGCGACATGACTACGCCAAATACCTATCGCAAGCGCGAAAAGCGTCGTAAAGTAATCGCCGGCCATATTCGGATAGCCGAACGTCGAAAAGAAGTCGCCCGCCTTTCGCCCGTCCTCCAAAGTCGCCCATAGGGGACCGGGCGCACCGCTCGCCTGTTGGACGAAACCCAAGAGCGCCAAAACAGCTCCGTTCCAAACGATGATTTCCAACAACAATTTTTTGCCGCTTTTCGAGAGCGAGTGGCGCACGGCAATCATCATGACGACCGACGAGAAAAACCAACCGACCACGTTATAATGCTGCATCACATTCACGCAAAACGGCATGAACTTAACCGGCGGCTCCGCCGACGCTCCGCTCATGATCGCGGGATAATCGCAAATCGGGCAAAGCCCTACGTTAATGAACGGGATGAGCAACAAAACAAGGAACGAAAGTCCCACCCATACGAGCGGATCGCGGCGCATCTCCTTCCAAGCACGCGTTCTCGCTTCGCCGGACGTTTCGCCATAGCGGGATTGAGGGAAAACGAGCATGAGTTCGGCGGTGATAGCGACCATCCAAGGGACAAAAGAAACCAATAAATCACTACGCGTCCCGCCGTAAATCCAAGCGAGAGCGCAAGTAAAAAACGCGACGACTATCGCGACGAGGTTATGGCTGAGAAACTGCACTCGTATTCTCCACTCTAGTATGTATTGTATAAAATCTGACGCTATCGCGCAAGATTAAAATCGCCATCAATCCAAGCAAGACGACCATGAAAAAGAGCGAAAGATACTTGACGATAAAATCAGGAACGCGACGGCGGAAAATAAGCGCGAACAACGCGAATAAGATAAGCCCGCCATCGAGAACCGGTATCGGCAGCAAGTTCAAGATTGCGAGATTGACGTTCAAATAACGCATGAAACCGAGACCATCACAAAAATCGCGTCGAACCTGACTGTAAAGGACGGTCGCTATCATAACGGGGCCTCCAAGCGCTTTACCTGTCGACTTCGCTTCTTTCGGCGTCGTCAGCCCCTTCAATACTCGGAAGATACTTCCCGCATCCCACTTAAGCTGCTCAATCGGATTACGATAAGGCATCCAAGCGGCCGCGCGAGTCTCGTTCGGCGTCGAATACGCCATGAGCAACGCCGCTCCCGAAACCTCGTCGATCTCGGGCGTGAGTTTAACCTTGAGCGTTTCTTCGCCGCGCTTGAGTTCGACTTCCGTCTCCTTCGCGCCGACTATTTGAACTTCGGTCTGAAGATCGGTCCAGCTCTTGACCGAGTGTCCGCCGATTGAAGTGATGATATCGCCCGCCATTATCCCCGCTTTCGCCGCTGGACCATCTTCGATAACACGACCGATTTCAGCCGAAACCACGCCGAATCTAGCCGACGGAATCAAAGCGAGCGCTACCGCCAAAACGACCGCGAATACGACGTTCATCATCGGACCCGCCAAAGCAACCACCAACTCCTGATAGGCGGGAATTTCTTTCTTTGCGAGCTTAACACCTTCACCTTGACCTTCAACCTTGACCTGCGAGCTTTCCAAAGCTCGCGTCCCCTCGGGATCGACATCGGGGATCGAGACATAACCGCCTAAGGGAATCGCGCTAAGACGATATTCGACGCCCTTGAAAGTCTTTTTATAAAGAACCGGACCGAAACCGACGGAGAAGGCCTCGACTTTAAGTCCGAATTTCAGCGCCGCAATCAAGTGCCCCGCTTCATGCACAATTACCGCGAGCGAAAAAAGCGCGATACAAACGATAATATAAAAAGTCGTAATGAGAATTTCCACCATTATCTACCTTCCACCCAATCGGCCGCAGCCATGATCTCCTCGTACGAGGAACATTCAAAACGCGGCGCTTCCTCGAGGCATTTTTCAATAAACGCGGCAATATCGGTATACTTGATCTTACCGGCAATAAATTCGGCAACCGCTCGCTCGTCCGCGGCGGCCATGATCGCAGTAGCGCAACCGCCCATTTCGCACGCTTCCTTAACGAGACGAAGGCAAGGGAAACGAACGGGATCGGGAGCGCGAAACGTGAGCGAAGCGAGCTTCGCGAGATCTAGTCGCGCACGTTCGGCGGTCAGACGCTTCGGGTAAGAAAGCGCGTACTGAATCGCGACGCGCATATCCGGCGGCGAAAGCTGCGCCATAGTCGCACCGTCCTTGAATGTAACGAGGCTATGAACGATCGACTCGGGATGAACGACCGTATCGATATCGCGAACCGGGACATCGAAGAGCCAGCGCGCTTCGAGAATCTCGAAGCCCTTGTTCATCATCGTCGATGAGTCGATAGTAACTTTCGCTCCCATCTTCCACCTCGGATGATTAAGCGCCTCTTCGACCGAAACTTTCGACAAATCCTCAGGTCCATTCAAAAACGGGCCGCCGGACGCCGTCAAAATAAGCTTATCGACTTCGCTTACATCCCAACCGTTAAGACATTGGAAAATAGCGGAATGTTCGCTATCGACAGGAAGGAACTTGACGTTCTTCTCTTTCGCCTTGCGCGTGACGAGTTCGCCGGCCATGACCATAACTTCTTTCGTCGCGAGAGCGATATCCATTCCCTTTTCGATCGCGATCAAAGTAGGCTTGATACCGGAGACTCCAACAGTCGAAACGAGACAAATATCGGCGTCATTTTCTTCAACCGCTCTAACCGCGGCATCTTCGCCTACATACGCTTTAGCTCCGAATTCAGCGCTGAGAGCTTCGCATTTTTCCTTGCTACGCAAGGCCGACATGGCAACGATGCGAAAATCTTCTCTATGGGTACGAACGACATCGATCGCGTTCATGCCGATCGAACCGGTCGCTCCTAAAATGATCAAGCTTTTCACGAAAGGATATCCTCGAAAGGCTTCAAAGGACGCCCGCGCAAGAACGCCGCGCCATCCATAAGTGAGCTACCTTCCGGCTTTAGCTCGGTTAAAACGAGGGCGGTATCATGGCCCTTCACGACCGGTCCGTTCTTTTCGAGACGAATCACGGTACCGGCAGCCACCTCCTTTTCGCGTTCGTTCACCTTCGCGAACTCGGCGCGAGTCACGACGACACGCCCCTGCATACCCTTCTTGCGGAAGCGCTCGGGCAAAAAGCTGAAACACCCGGGCCAAGGCGAATAAGCACGTATCTTACGTTCGATTTCGAGAACCGGCGAATCCCAAACGATATGGCCATCCTCTTTCTTGAGCTTCTTGACGTAGGTAGCATCGGCATGATTCTGGGGGATTTCGTTAGGTAGTTTACCCGCCTCCAAAAGCCTAAGCGCCTTCGCAAGCGCGACACCACCCGCGATCGCAAGATCATCCATCAAGGCGCCTCCGGTCGTGTCGGGGTAAATCGGCTCGAAGCTCTGAAGCATTATGGGGCCATCATCAAGCTTTTCGCCCATGTGCATCACAGTCACGCCCGTCATTCGATCACCGGACAAAACCGAAGCGATAACCGGAGCCGCCCCACGATATTTAGGCAACAGCGAAAAATGGCAGTTAACGCAACCGAAACGCGGCAGATCAAGTAATTCCTTACGAAGAATCTGACCGTAAGCGACAACCGCGCATACATCGGGAGCCCAAGCCTTGATCTTAGCCATCGCCTCAGGCGAATTGACGCTCTCCGGCTTGATCACTTCCAGCGAAGCCTTCTCGGCGAATTGCGCAAGCGGATTCGCGGTAAGCGTCTTACCGCGACCCGCAGGACGATCGGGCTGAGTCACTACGCCGACGACTTCGAGCGTCTCCTCGCGCAAAAGCGCGCGAAGACACTCGGCGGAAGCCGCCGACGAACCCATAAACACAACCCGCATCATCTTACTTTCACTCTCCTTAGTGAATAGAAGCGTGGTAGCTCTGGAGGGAGCGGACTTCGCCCTTACCGCTCATCGCGGCGGCGATACCTTCGACAGCGGCCTGCGCGGCGGCGATCGTAGTAAGATAAGGAACTTTGTACTTGATCGCGTTCTGACGAATGCGCGAGTCATCGGCACGAGCATCGCGGCGACCCGAAGGCGTGTTGATGATGAGCTTGACTTCGCGATTCTTGATCACGTCGAGAACATCGGGGCGGCCTTCGCCGATCTTGGCGATAATCGAGCCCTTAACGCCCTTCTCATTCAAGAACTTGATCGTACCTTCAGTACCGACGATCTCGAATCCGAGCTGCGCGAAACGCTGAACGACTTCAACCGCGTCAGCGGGTTTATCGGAGAGCGAAACGAGGAGCTTGCCCCTCTCAATCGGCAGGGGCGAACCAGCGGCTTCCTGCGCCTTGAAGTAAGCGAGACCGAAAGTATCGGCAAGGCCCAAGACTTCGCCCGTCGAGCGCATTTCAGGGCCCAGGACAGGGTCGACTTCCGGGAACTTCTCGAAAGGCATGACCGCTTCTTTAACGCCGAAGTAAGGAACGACGTGCTTTTTATCGAGACCAAGCGACTTGACGGTAGATCCAAGCATAAGCTGAGTCGCGATACCGGCCATCTGAATACCGGCGACCTTCGAGACTAACGGAACCGTACGCGAGGCGCGCGGATTCGCTTCGATAACATAAACCTTACCGTTCTCGATCGCGAACTGCATATTCATAAGGCCAACGACCTTAAGCTCGGTCGCGATCTTACGCGTATATTCGAGAATCGTCGCTTTCGCGTCTTCGGGAATCGTAACGGGCGGCAGGACGCAGGCGGAGTCGCCGGAGTGAATACCCGCGAGTTCGACGTGCTGCATGATCGCCGGAATGAAGATATCGGTTCCGTCCGAGAGCGCGTCGGCTTCACACTCGAGCGCATGACAAAGGAAACGGTCGAGATACAAGGGGCGATCGGGCGTAACGCCGACGGCCTTCGCGATATACTCCTTAAGCATGACCTCGTCATAAATGACTTCCATGCCGCGGCCACCGAGGACGAACGAGGGACGAATGATAAGCGGATAGCCGAGCTTTTCGGCGCACTTCATCGCGCCTTCGAGGTCGCTCGCCATCATCGACTCGGGCATCGGGATGCCGAGCTTATCCATCGTCGCGTGGAAGAGATCGCGATCTTCGGCGTCGTCGATCGAATCGACCGAAGTGCCGAGGATCTTACAACCGGCTTCCTGAAGACCGCGCGCGATGTTGAGCGGGGTCTGACCGCCGAACTGAACGATGATGCCCTCAGGCTTTTCAGCTTCGTAAATCTGGAGAACGTCTTCGACGGTAACGGGCTCGAAGTAGAGCTTATCGGACGTATCGTAGTCGGTCGAAACGGTTTCGGGGTTGCAGTTGACGATGATCGTCTCGTAGCCCATCTTCCTCATCGCCATCGCCGCGTGGCAGCAGCAATAGTCGAATTCGATACCCTGACCGATTCTGTTCGGGCCACCGCCCAAGATCATGACCTTCTTCGCGTTCTTCGAGACGGGCGCTTCGCCGAAGGCCGCGCGCGTTTCGTTAACTTCATGATAGGTTGAATAATAATAAGCCGCGTTTTCAACGCCCGAGACGGGAACCGCGAACCAACGTTCACGGCAACCCGCAGCCTTACGCTGATCGCGGATCGACTTCTCGCTAACTTCGAGAATCTGGGCGAGGTACTTATCCGAGAAACCGTCCTTCTTCGCCTGAACGAGGAGATCGGTCGGAAGCTCCTTACCCTTATAGCCGAGCATCTTTTCTTCAAGCTCGACGAGTTCGCGCATCTGCTGAACAAAGTACGCCTTAACGCCGCAGGCCTTGAAAATCTGCTCGTCGGTAGCGCCCTTACGAACGGCTTCATACATTTGGAAGTGACGCTCGGAGTTAGCGACGGAGAGCATCTTGAGGAGTTCTTCGAGGCTCTTTTCGTGGAAGTCCTTCGCGAAACCGAGACCCGAGCGACCACGTTCGAGCGCGCGAATCGCCTTCTGGAAAGTTTCCTTGTAAGTCTTGCCGATCGACATGACTTCGCCGACCGCCTTCATCTGAGTGCCGAGCTTATCTTCGACGCCGCGGAACTTCTCGAACGCCCAGCGCGAGAATTTAAGAACGACGTAATCGCCATCCGGGGTATACTTTTCAAGACTTCCGTCACGCCAGTAAGGAATCTGATCCATCGTCATGCCCGCGGCGAGTTTAGCCGAGACGAGCGCGATCGGGAAGCCGGTTGCCTTCGAAGCGAGAGCCGACGAGCGCGAAGTACGAGGATTGATTTCGATGATGACGACGCGACCCGACTTAGGATCATGCGCGAACTGAACGTTCGTGCCGCCGATAACGCCGATCTTCTCGACGATCTTGAAAGCGTCGCGCTGGAGACGTTCCTGGAGCTCCTTCGAGATCGTGAGGAACGGCGCCGCGCAGAAGCTATCACCCGTGTGAACGCCGACCGCGTCGATATTTTCAATGAAGCAGACGGCAATCATCTGGTTCTTCGCGTCGCGAACGACTTCGACTTCAAGCTCTTCCCAGTTGAGAATCGATTCTTCGATAAGGCACTGATGAGTAAGCGAAGCGTCGAGACCGCGCGCGCAGATCGTGCGGAGCTCTTCGATATTGTAGCAGAATCCGCCGCCGGCGCCGCCCATCGTGTACGCGGGGCGAACGACGACCGGGTAGCCGATCTTCGTCTCAACGAGCTCGACGGCCTCTTCAACGGAGTGGACGATACCCGAGCGAGGAGTTTCGATACCGAGCTCTTCCATCGTCGCCTTGAAGACTTCGCGGTCTTCGCCGCGCTCAATCGCGTCCAAGTTGACGCCGATGACCTTAACGCCGTACTTTTCGAGGATGCCCTTCTTCGAGAGCTCCATCGAAAGGTTAAGGCCCGTCTGTCCGCCGAGGTTAGGAAGAATCGCGTCAGGACGCTCCTTCGCGATGATCTGTTCGAGACGCGCGACATTCAAAGGTTCGATATACGTCGCGTCGGCCATAACGGGGTCCGTCATGATCGTCGCAGGGTTGGAATTCACGAGAACCACCTTGTACCCACAAGCATGAAGAGCCTTACAAGCCTGAGTTCCGGAATAGTCGAATTCGCAAGCCTGTCCGATAACGATCGGACCCGAACCGATGATCAAAACCTTGTTTACATCCGCGTGCTTCATAAATATCCTTTCGATAAGAGAAAATTCTCGCTTTATCGAAATGGTATTATATCATATTCTCCGCGTATTGTGAAGAATCCCTATGAGCCGGAAAAGGTACTATCTACTGGTTCAGCAAAGAAAAGAGGAAGACCACCTTTTCTGCTAAGCTTATCTTAGTAGCCGATAGCGGTAATCGTGTCGGAAGCGGTGCGGTTGGCTTTGGATAGAACTTTATGGGCGACTTCGAAAGAGTTGTCGCGCTTTTGGACGAGCGACTGCAAAAGCGTCATGTTCTGTTGAAGATCGTTCGATTCGGTATCAAGCGCCTTTTGCACATCGTTTTGAAAACGATAAGCTTCCGAATATATGATCTGTCCGTTCTCGTCCGTCTCTATCTCGGGAAGCACATATCTCAACAGAATCGCTTTCAAGTTCGCGATCTTCGTGGTCTCCACGTGGCTGACGCGCGAAGGAGATTGACTTTTCGGATCCATTGAAGCAAGCGCTTCGGTGAGCGTCGCGAGCGCTTCGCCGAGATCGTTGACCTTGACCTGACGAGCGTCGATGGTCTTATTCAGCGCCGGTAAGAGCGCTTCAATCGCCTCCGACTGCTGAAGCGACGCCATAGCGATAGCGGCGCTGAAATCGGCTTTCATACCGCCGATTTCGTAATCCTTGATTTGAACACCATAGACCAGCTCTTTTTTGAGCTGGTCCACGATCGGCTTAATCGGTAAATCCGCCATCTTCTCTTATGCCATTATGATGTTTTCGATAGTGGACGATTCCTTCTGGGTTACGGCTTCGAAAAGCTGAAACACCTTCTGGATAACCGAAAGCTCTTGTGCGAAGAGATCCTTGATCTGATCGAGCTGATCTTCCTGCATCTTCTGGTCGGCCTGAAGTTCGGTAGCCGAAGCGGAAATAAGTTCCTTGAAGCCGGTAATGAGCGTTTGCCCGAGCTGACCAAGCGCCTGGTTAGCGCTCATCGCGAACGCCAATCTCGCCTGGAGTTTGCCGAAATTGAGTTGATCGGCCTTCGTGATCGAACCTTCATGCGCTTCGGAAAGCATTTTGCTGGAACCTAGCGTAATCGTGTTGACGGTATTGTTATAATCAACGTGGCCGGACTTGATGATATTGTTGGCGACCTGAATTTGCTTGCCGCGCGTCAAAAGGAACTTACCCTCCGCAGCCCTTAATTTAGACTGCATCTCAGGTGAAAGCTTACCGTTTTTGGCGATTTCATCATTAGCTTCGGCACGAACGGCCTTATATTCATTGGCCGCCGTCTCGACCGCCTTCTCGTTTTGATTGAGAATATACTCACCCTTCGCCTTTTCGAGCTCGGACACGGCGGTTTGCTGTTCGCTTGCGGCGGCCTTCAAGGCTTCCTGTCCCTTGGGGCTGTCGAGCGTATCGTTCGGACCCAAGCCAAGCTCTTGACGAAGTTCCGGCAACCGCTTAAACTGCGAAATCTCCTCCGTGAGTCTTTTGATCTCCGGAGTATTAAGTGCCTTCCGAGCAGCTGCCGCTTTCTGTTGCAGGCCCTGATCATTGGGATTGAGCTCAGCTTCCTTGATCACTTTCTCATAGGGCTTCTTGAGTTCGGATAAGGTCTTCTCCTTAACCGCGATGTTTTGCTCGGCGGTTAATCCCCCCTCCGACAGTTTATCTTCGATCCGGGCAATCTCACCGAACTTGTCCATCTTCGCCTTTGCGTCGGTAACCGCCTTAAATTGGCTTTTGCAGACGGACGGATCGGCCCGGTCGATAATCCCGGTATCGCTCGACTTAATATGCGCATCGGCATACTCGGTCTCGATCGAGCTGACCATCTTGTTGGTAGCAGGTTCATTACCGATAGTATTGGCGAGATTGTTTTGCTTCGTCATTATATCGACGCCGCCGCTCTTCATCATCGCGCTTTGCTTGCTCAAGTTCTTTATGGAGACGCCGGTCGTAACCGCCGCGACTACCACCTGAATACCGCAGAGCACCGCTCCCGCGACCATCGACTGCATCGCGGCACTTCTCTGAATCGCCGCCTGAGCGCGGATGTTGGACTGAATCGTCTGATTCTCCATATTGCGGAGCTCACGGAGGCTATCGCGCATCTTCTGCGCCATTTCCTGCATGATATCCATAAGCGCATAGATATCGAACATTACCGGTTTACCGCGGAAAGAACCAAGGAGCGAATTGAGTTTCGCATTGAACGAGTGAATGTTCTCGTCCACCTTCTCGGTCGACATCTCGACGATACGCTCGAGCGTCGGAAGACCAAGCTTCGTGTAGACTTCATTCACCTCATTCAAAAACTGCACTTCCATGCCGGTCGTCAAAACGGCCGAACTGCCCATTTTCGCGGTTCTACCGGTCTTATTGGACTCGTCGATACCTCTAAGGTAGCTCTCCGGCATGCTCCCGTAGTTAGTATTGATATTCATATCTTAAATTCCTTTCTTCATCCTGTATACGAATGAGCTTGAAAAAGGTTACGCCATTTGCCCGATTTCATCGGCGATTTGTTTTTCAGCGTCCATGCTCGAACTGATGATATCGAACATCTTGCCGATGATATTATCGATCTTCTCAACGACTTCTTGAAGCTCTTCTTGAGTTTCTTCGATCATCTGCTGAATAAGCTGAATCATCGCCTTCGATTCGGTCACGTCCGCGCTGGCCATCGCGCTATCGTATTGAGCGCTGATGTTATAACCCTGCGCTCCTAACGAGGTAACGCCGAGGGTACTGCTCGTAATCGTCATCGCCAAACCATGTTTGAACTGCTTGGCGGCTTCAGCAGCGGCAGTCGCTACCTTAGACGCCGTCTGAGCGGCTTTGGTCGCGCTATTGGCCAAACCGCCGCCGGTCGCGCCCGCGCCGATGGACCCGAGCATAAAGCCGGCGCCGATAATGATTTGCGCCCACATATCCGCGTCGGCTCTACTCTTACTGTCGTTCCCCTTCCTTAAGGATTCAGCCAGCGACTTGGTCATTTTCTCCATATCGCCGCTCTCGGTAAGGCTTTGTTGAACAACAGAAAAACCGACGCCGACCCAAGTAAGCGTTATGCCGGCAATCGCTTTAGCGGAAAGCGCCGCGCCGGTTCCTACGCCGACACTCGTACCGACGCCCGTACCGACACCCGTGCCGACGCCGACGCCCGTACCAACGCCGGCCGCGGTCGTTCCGCCGGTAACGCTGGAAGCCGCAGCGCTTACGCCCGCCGCGCCTGCACCCGCGCCCGCGCCGGCGGTTACGGCCGTAACCACAATCGCCGCCACGATCGCAATCGCGACTCCCGTCCAACCGAGAATCTTATTGAGTAGCGCGCTCGACTCCGCCTTCTCCATAGCTTGAATATTCTTGGATATCTTCTGCCTGGTATCGGCGTGGCGCTTCTCCAAAATCGCTTTTTCGCTATCGAGACGCTTTTGCTGAACCTCGGAGAGCTTGTCCTCGCTATCGAGCTGAAGATACATCATAAGCTTCATCAGCATATCGCTGTTGATTCGATTATCTTTCGGCGCATCGAGCTTGGGGATATCAAGGCCTTGGATCTGCATGATCTCTTTTAAGCCCTGCAACAATTTGGCATCGTTGATCTTAAGGCTCGGATCACTCATGATCGCGGTGATCGCGGCCTCGGTGATCGCCTTGAAATAATCCTGCTTACCTTCGAGGAGCGCCGGGTCCATTCCCCGGTACGCCGCGTTCAGGATGCTGTTGATATCGAGATTAACGGCCATATCACACCAACTTTCGAAGTTTGGTCGCCTTTACCGCATACTCGCGGCCTTCTTCGGTTTTGACATCGGCAAACGCCTTAACGGTATCGAGCGCCGCGGCCGCTTTCTCCTTATCGCCGAGCGCAAGGAAGCATTCCGCCGCGTAATAAGCGGCTTTATAGTTTTCAATGTCGAGATTACCGACGACGTTCTGATAGGCCATAAGCGCCTCTTTGAACTTCTTCTGCGCTTGCTTCGACGCGCCGAGTCCTATCCAATATCTGACGTTCAAGTGATCCATCATTACCAAGAAGTGGAAAATGGCTTCGGCGTCTTCGTAGCGTCCGATCGTGTAATAATTGTACGCGACGGTATAAACCGCGTCCATTTCTTCATCGGTAATACCCTTTACATCGCGAACGGTAGTCACCCCCATTTCGATGAAAGCGGCGATATCCTTGGCGGTATAAACTTCTTTTTCGTTATCGGTATTTTCCATGACGACTCCTTGATTTGAAAACGTGATTAAGCTTGAATCGGATGTTCTTCAGCGCGGCGCTTGTCGAGAATGTTCTCTGTTTGAACATCGATGAAGATTTCCTTGAAACGCGCGAGCACTTCCTGATAATTCTGATCATCTTCTTGGAGACGCTCTTCGAGCTTCTTAAGCTCTTCAAGCTTCTCCTTGATCTCTTTCTGAAGTTCTTCGTTCGGCTTCAGGTTTTCGGCTATCGCCATATTGGCTTCAGCGGTCGCCTTCAGAACCGCCATCAGTCCACGCGCATTGGCCGGCGCGTTATTGAGCATCTCGACGATCTTTTCGTTAATGATTTCACCGAGCTTCTTCATCGGAGAAGCTTCGGTAATGACCAGGTTCTCTCCTCCCAATACATCGGCGAGAGGATTCTTGTTCGCCGCTTCTTTAAGTCCGGAATCCTTGCCCTGGAGCATATTGAGCCCAAGACTATTCGCGACCTTGTTAAACATCGATGAAATATTCGCCATTTTAAGCCTCCTTTTCTTGATTCATTCAACTCGTATACGCACGGCGCTCAAAAAGGTTACACCTCACAAACGATATTGTTGCATAAAAGTTCCGAACTTACGTTGGCGCGATTCGATAACCGACTCGTCTTCAACGTCCGCGCTATCCGCGAAACGCTCGCGATAATCATCGCGATTGAACTCGAAATCCGCTTCCGACTTGACTTCTTCGATAGGATCGAGCCCCATTCGCTCCAGCTCCTCGTTCGCGCGGGCTCGTTGTTCCGGGGTAAAACGCATTTTACGAACATCGTCGCGCGTAAGCCCCTGAGCTTCCAAAAGGCGGTCGGTTTCTTTAAGTCGCAAGTCCACCGACTCCATTAAAGCCTTCGAAGCTTCCACGGTTTTCTTGATGCGCGCCAAGTAAGCCTTTATTTCTTCCTGCTTTTGTGCTTCCATTCGATGCCGCCTTTCAACTCGACATATCGTATTATAAGCTTATAGCTCAACGGAGTCAAGCTCATCTTGTTCCTTTTGCGCTTCGTTGAGTTCTTTGACCCATTTCAGCACTTCCGCTACCGGTTCGGCCAATTCAAGCGGCACGAACTCATCGATTTTCATTTTCGCATAAAGCTGACGCGCGAGCGGAATGTTTTCCATCAGCGGAATATCTTCTTCCATCGCCGTACGACGGATAAGCGCCGCGATCGACCCCGCGCCTTTCACGACTACTCTGGGAAGCGGAGCTTCATCCGGACGGAAGCGGATACCTACGGCGAGTCGAGTCGGGTTCGTGACGACCACGTCCGATTGCTTGGTAGCCTGAACGGGATCCGGCCCGTTCAAGATTTCATCACGGAACTGACGCTGAGCCTGCTTCACTTCCTGCGAACCTTCCATTTCCTTATATTCGCGCTTCACTTCGTCCTTGGTCATCATCATCTGCTTGGTGAAGTTATGCTGCTGGAAGATTCGGTCGACTATGGCGATCGCGATATAACCGAAAGCCGTATAGCCCGCGAGTCGAATCAAGATAACTTTAAGAATCGGCAAGATATCCGCGAGCGTCCCGTAGCAAATCGGCAATAATGCCTGATAGGAAGACTCGATCAGCTTATAGATAAGGTACCCTAAGAAGATTATCTTCACGCAGTTCTTGAGGAATTCGAAAAGATTCTTCATGGAGAAGATCTTCTTGAAGCCCTCGGCCGGATTAAGCTTGGAAAGATTGGGCTTTAATGCCTCTCCCGCGAACAGGAACCCGATTTGGGCCACGTTCGAGATAATCGCCACTACCGCCGCCACGAGAACGAAGATGAACGAATACTTGAATACTATTACAAGGACCAACTTGCCGACCTGCTTGATCGCGTCGGAAATCCCGTATTCATAACTGCGTCCGAGAAAAGCGAGCAGCTCTTCGAGTTCGTTCAACAAGGCTCCGCACATCGCGGCGGTAAGATACATGAGTACGATCAGAAGCGCGGTCGAAACGATATCTTTGGAGGTGCACACCTGCCCTTTGTTGCGCGCGTCGCGCAACTTCTTGGGAGTAGGCATCTCTGTTTTCTCGCCGCCTTCGTCAGCCACTTTTAACCTCCCGTGAAGACGCGCCGAAGCGAATCGAGAATCGGCTTATCGTTCGTGTACATGAGCATATCCATGATATACTGCAAATAGATGATGAGCATCGCAATACCGAGCGCCGACTTGATCGGCATCGAAAGGAAGAAGACGTTAAGTTGAGGCGCGGTGCGATTGACGAAGCCGAGGCCGATTGTCGCGAGGAACATAAGAATAATGATCGGCGCGGCGATGATGAAGGTAGTGCGCATAACCATATCGACGGTCGAAAGCATCGTGGTCGCCGCGCTCGAAGCTACCGCCAGATCGCCCGAGAAGATCGGGAAAATCGCCCAACTCTTGTAAATCGCTCCGAGAAAGATCAAAATCGCTCCGCCGACGAAGAATATTGTCGAAACGATCTGGGTGAAGAAAATGCCGGTCGTCGAGACCTGCGCTCCCGACAAGGGCGAATAGACTTCGCCCATGGTGGCGCCGCGTTGGTTATCGATTACGTTACCGACGTTCTCGGCGATCCAAAACGGAACCGCCGCGAAGAACCCGATCAAAAGCCCGATTGCCGTTTCCTTAAGCGCGACGACGCCGAGATAAAGCGTCGAAAGCTCATTGACGCTCGGCATCGTCTTCAAGGTCACGGGAACGGCCAAAAGCGCGAACGCGAGCGCCGCGGCTCTACGTCCGAGCCCCGTAACCATCGAACTCGACAAAGCCGGCAATAACTCCATCGCCGCGACGACACGAACCGCCGTGATCGCGAACGCGACCATGAAACGTTGAAAATCGGCGTATTCGGTAACGAGCATCAGTCGCGAGAACCCTCTATCCAAACTATTGCCGGGCCATGGAAGTTGAGCATCAATCTCGCTTTACGCGGCAAAAGCAAATCTCGCAACCGAAGTCGCGGGCAAAAGCCGGTCGGACGATTCCCCGTCCACGCGACCACCGCCTCCGGACGAACCGCGAGCGTCCCCCCTTCTTCGACCACAATCTTCTTGACTCTCGACGCGGTAGCCATAATCGCCCAACCGATTTCGAGTTCATATACGGGAATCGCGTTCTTGAACGAAAACGGCACGATTCGAATAAGGCGACGCTTCTTCTTGGCCGACAAAGGCGCGACCAAGAGCTTATCGATAACGACGGAAACCTTTTCGCCTAAGTCAACTCGAGTCAAAAACGGGCGAGACGAAGAAGAGCAATAGGACTTACCGCCCATTTCGGCTACGGGCTGACTTTTCCCGAAGAGCCACTTCCCTTCGCCGACGAGGGCAAACCCGCTCTCGATAACCGCCTCGGCCATTTACGCCTCCTCCTTGAACTCGGGCATCGGCGGCGCCGGATAAGAAAAGGTCTCGTCGAAAATATCCTTCAGATCGCCGAAGCTCTCGGGCGATAGATCGACCTCGTCTATCGCTTCCACGTCATTATTCTCGTGCAACATTACCTTAAGCGCGCTTTTTCTCGCGTCATCCGACTTGACTGAAGACATTTTCGCGCCTTCCGCCATCCTGATAGTGGCGGGAGTAATGCGGTTACCGGAAATTGGTGATGTTATATCCATAGCACCTTGTTTACGAATGTCCGAAGGAAAGGTTACACCGAAAGTAAAACTTTTAATTTTTCTTTCGCGCGATGAATACGAACCTTGACGAGCGACTCCGTCGAATTCGTCTGCCTCGCGATTTCACGAATCGAAAGGCCGGAAATCTGAAACAGCAGAAACGCTTCGCGCAGTAGCGGAGGCACTTCCTTTAGCGCCGCGTTTAATTTCTTTCGAAGCGCCGCGCGCTCCTCGTTCTTCTCCAAGTCCCGCTGAGGTTGAACGGTCTCTTTCACGTCTTCATCGGTGATTTCCTCTTGAAAAGAAAGTCGACCGTTCTTACGCGCGAGATCGGTTCTCAAGTTTCTCGCAATCGTATAGACGAAGCCGCTTACTTGAGCTTCATCGTCCATAAGCTCGTCGCGGCGTTTCCAAACCCGAAGAAACGTCTCTTGGACGATATCGGCAGCCGCCGCGTAATCAAGCCCCGACGCGACGAGGTAGTTCGTCAGTTTAGGGGCTATACGCTCATAATGTTCGGCGATGGTCATGACTTACCGAGTTATCGACGGGAAAGAGGTGAAGATACTTTGAGTATAAAGGAGGAGCTCTCCGCCCATCCAATGCGCCGCCATCAGAATCGTGATCGAAATCGCGATAAGTTTCACGGCGAAGCCCAAAGTCTGCTCCTGAATCTGAGTAAGAGCTTGCAAAAGCGAAACCAAAAGGCCCAAGACCGTCGCGACGATGATCGGAATCATCGACAGCTTCAGCATCAGGATAAGGCACTTCTGAGCGTAATCTAGAATAAGCGCTTGGTTCATCGAAGCCTCACTTGATATAAGACTGAACGAGACCCTGAATCAAGATCGTCCATCCGTCGACGATGACGAAGAGGAGTAACTTGAACGGAAGCGAAATCGTCACCGGCGAAACCATCATCATGCCCATCGCGAGGAGAATGTTCGAGATGATGATATCGATCGCGATAAACGGAAGATATATGAGAAAGCCGATTTCGAACGCGCGCGTGAGTTCCGAGACGCAGAACGCGGGAACGAGAATGAAGTAACTCTTTTCGTCGACTTCGGCGGGCTTGATCTCACCGGTGGTTTCGTCGCGCGTCGACCATAGCGTCTCGGCGGTTCTGACGAAGAAAGCGGTCTGACGTTCGTCGGAATTCTTGATCAAGAATTCTCGGAATGGTTCCGCCGCTTTAAGCGCCGCGTCCGTCGTATAAGTCACGTCCGCGCTTTGCCCGTTCGACTCCTCGCGAAACGTCGTCCAACCCCGTTCGACCAACGGCGCCATGATATAAAACGTCAGGATAAGCGCGAGCGCGTTCACCACCATATTCGGCGGGATCGACTGAATACCGAGCGCGTTTCGAATAAGCGAAACGACAACGACGATCTTCAAGTAACTGGTCGCTACCATTGCCAAAAACGGCAGGAGCGACATCACCACCAAGCCGACTATGAATGAATACGGGTCAGTTTGAAACATGGAACACCTCCTAAATCGTAAAGTTCACCCTCGGCCAGAACGTTGTCGTTATCGACGAGGAGCATCGAAGCGCTCGACTTAACCTCGGGTAGCGTATCGTCAGCGAAGTCCGCAAAGCGAAGCGACGACTCTTCGGCGCTCACGACATGAACTTCGTTTTCGGCGAATCCTTCGAGATTCCATATCGCTTTCGAAAGGTAGTCTTTCCCGAGCGGAATGACATCGCCGACTTCGATATCTTTGAGCGCGCTCTCGTCTAGAGTTATGGCGGCGTAATCGGCGCGCGCCGTTCGCGTCATGGCCCTGATCGAATCATGCTTCGGGTCGAGATAAGATATATCCCCGAGACTCAAACGCATTTCCGACGTAAGATCGATCGAGAACGAGTAAGCCGACGTTTTGAACGCGGTGCGAAGACCCTTCGAGGGACCCTTGGCGAGACCGTTGATTTTCAAATCACGACCGAATACGTGTTCGATCAATACGAAGAGCGCCCCGCACTCTTTCTCGATCAACGCGAGTACGATATTCTTATCGAGCGCGTCCTTCCTCGACCAAATAAGATGCAGGTCATGATAGCGTTCGCTGTCACGAACTCCGAGAACGTGCTCGATATCATCCAGCGAGACTTTGAGATAAATCTCATCCGCGTTCTCGGCATGATCGATCGTAAGACGGTCTCTTTGCCGCGCGAAACTGACGTCCATGCGCCAAGCGGGCGAAGAAAGCACTTTATCGGCGCTCGACTTTTGCCAGCTCGGCCAAGCTCTCAAAAGTTCCTCAGGTTCGAGCATGACGAGATCCCTTCTCATGAATCGGTCGGACGTTCATGACGATATTGTAGCGACCGACACGCTCCGATAGCACCTGGACGAGACTACCTTGATTCTGCTCTAATAACGTCGCGATCTTCTCGACCGTCGGAGCGAACTCGACCGTCATCGTGCCCGACTGAACCGCGATCTTAAGTTCCGTTCCCGAAAGGACGTCTTGCTTAAGCTGAACGATGATCTCGCCTTCGCCGCGCATAAGGCCGGGCGAAACGAGCATCGTATCGGCTACCGCGTTCGCCGCCTCTACAAGCACTTCGGCGGCAGTCACCGCCTCGACTTTCGCCTCGACGGAAGCGGCTACGACAGGAGCGACTTCGGGCGTCTTGACCTCAATCGGGCGAGCGATCGCCTCCGGCGCGACTCCCTGCGGGAGCGCGGCAATCGTCACCTCTTCCGGTTGCGTCTCGTCTTCAACCTTTACAGTCGCCACCTTAACGACCGGCTCTTCTTTTGCCACAAAGCTCACGGAGTGCTCAGAGGTCTTCTGCGTTTCAGCTACCACCGTTTCAACCGCTACCGGCTTAATCGTCTCGGTGATCTTCGTGTTCTCCGTAGCCGGAATAATCGGAGCCTCGTTCTTGACTGCAACTTCCGGAATATCTTCAGCTCCAAAGGTCACCGAGTGCTCAAAGACCTTCGGCGTTTCCGTAACGACAACCTGCGGCTTCTCAACAACGACAATCGAGTTCTCTATGGTTAAAATCGGAGCTTCAGTTGCAAGTACCGGCTTTTCTTTAGCCACTAAGGTCACAGAGCTCTCAGAGGCCTTCTGCGTTTCAGCTACCACCGTTTCAACCACTACCGGCTTAATCACCTCTGTGATCTTCGTGTCCTCTGTGGTCGGAATAATCGGAGCATCGTTCTTGACTGCAACTTCAGGAATTTCTTCAGCCCCAAAAGTCACAGTCCTCTCAAAGACCTTCGGCGTTTCCGTAACGACAACCTGCGGATTCTCAACAACGACAGTCGGCTTAACGGAAACGACAATCGGCTTCTCTATAACCGGTGACTCAGAGATCTTTGCGTCCTCTGTGGTCGGAATAATCGGAGCCTCATTGATAACTTTGTTCTGCGCCCTGTCGGAAACGACAGGTTTATCGCTCTTGATCATCGTCTCGAGCGCTTGCTGCAACATCGCATTATCCGCAAGCGGCTTCTCCATCGCCGCCTGAAAGCGCGCGATCGTCTCCTCCGAAATCGGACCTGCGATCGGAGGTAACGACGCTATGAAAGCGCTCTCGACGGACGGCGCCGCGACGCCTTCCGCTGCCGGATTAATACCCGAATCCATCGACGTTATAAAATCAAACATCAGTCCTCAACCTTTAATTTTACACCAACGAAATCTTCCATCTCGCGGTCTGCCGCGAGTTCCTCTTTAAGATGTTCTTCCGCTTCCCAGACGCGACGGTGTTCGACGAACTTCGTCTTTTCCTTTACCGCCTCGACATAGCGAAGCCGAGCCGTCTCGACCGCCTTATCCTTTTCTTCGACGACCACCTTCGCACGCTTTTCGGCTTCCCAAAGCAACATCCCCTCTTCATCGATCTGCGAAACCGCCGCGCGAACACGATCGAGATCGTCCATGGAAACCACCTTACCGATTACCATTTGGTAGACCTTATCTCGACGCTCATCTTTGGTCGACTCATATTCGATGATCGCCTCTTCACGCTCCTCAAGCGCCTTCTCCGCTAGGCTCTTCGCGCTACGCGCCTGCGCGAGTTCGCTCTGGGTACGATCCTCGCGCATCGCGCGGATCTTAAGCATGCTCTGGAGCGCGTAAGCCATTTACCTTACCGCCTCCTGAAGTTTGCGGATCGTATCTTCATACTCCGGCTTCTCGCCGAGGCCTTGTTTAAGGAAGGCATTTACCTTATCGATCTTCGCGATTGCCTCGTCGGTTGCCGCGTCCGAGCCCTTCTTGTATTCGCCGATTCGAAGGAGAAGCTCCACTTCCTGATACTTGGCGAGAATCTCGCGCAGTTTCGCCGCGGCCTTCTTGTGTTCGCCCGGAATGATCGCCGATTGGCAACGCGAAATCGAAGCGAGGACATCAATCGCGGGATAATGGTTGATCGACGCGAGCTTACGCGAAAGAATGATATGTCCGTCGAGAATCGAACGCGTTTCGTCCGCGATCGGCTCGGTCATATCGTCGCCTTCGACGAGCACCGTATAAAGCGCCGTAATCGACCCCTTCGCGGAGTTACCCGCGCGCTCCATAAGCTTCGGAAGCTCGGAGAAGACGCTCGGCGGAAAGCCGCGACGCGTCGGCGGTTCGCCCGCGGCGAGACCGATTTCGCGTTGCGCACGACCGAAACGGGTAACCGAGTCCATCATAAGAAGAACCTTCTTCCCTTGATCGCGGAAGAACTCGGCGATCGAAGTCGCGACGTAAGCCGCTTTCAGTCGCTCCATCGAGCTGCGATCGGATGTCGCGCAAACGACAACCGCGCGCTTCATGCCCTCGGGGCCCAAATCCTTTTCGATGAACTCGCGAACTTCGCGTCCACGTTCGCCGATAAGCGCGAGGACTGAGACCTCCGCTTCGGTATTACGAATGATCGACGCAAGCAAAGTCGACTTACCGCCGCCGGCCGCGGCGAAAATACCCATACGCTGACCTTCGCCGCAGGTAAGAAGCCCGTCGAGGCACCTGACGCCGAGCGAAATCGGCCTCGAAATGACCTTACGTTCAAGCGGATTCGGCGGATCGGCGAAAACGGGATAATAAGCTTCCGGGTGAATCGGCCCCTTCTTATCGAGATCGATAGGATGTCCGAGACCATCCACGACTCGCCCTAAAAGCTCGCTGCCGACCGGGACCATGTGAACGCGGCGAGTCGGAATAACTTCCGTTTGCGCCGAGATACCGGTCATCTGCCCAAGCGCCGTCAGAAGCGCCGCCTCCTTGGTAAAGCCGACGACTTCGGCCTGAACCTCAAAGTTCTCCCAAGGATTCCTTAAGATGCAGACCTCTCCGATCTTAACGCCGGGAACTACCGCCTTGATGATCGTACCGACGACCTGCACGACGCGGCCCTTGATCTCCACGCTCTGCATGTCATCGATCGCTCGATCCAAGACTTTAGTTATGTAATCAAAAGATCCCATCAGTTTTCCTTCGAGAAGTGATGACGGAACGATTCCTCAAGCGCTTTAAGCTGACCGTTTACCGACGCTTCGACGCTACCGGCCGCCGTTTCGACGACGCAGGAAGTATTATTGAGTCTCGCGTCTTCAACGACTTCGACATAAGTCAAATTCGCGAATTCCGACATGATCGTCTCCGACCACTTCTTTACCGGCTCGACCATCGTGGGCGAAACCTTGATCGTGACTTCTCTCTGAGTATGAACGATCGCCTTCATCGACTTCTTGACGATCTGAGTCACGACTTCGGTATCACCGATTTCGCTGAGGCACTTCTTCAATGCCTTGATAACGAGGTTCGAGATCTCGCTTTCAGCCGATTGCATGTACTTTACCGACTCTTCGACGAGATCGAGCTTCTTCTTTAATATCTCGGCCCTGCCGGCCGCGAGACCGTCTTCGTATCCGCGGCGCTTTTCGCTTTCGTAATCAGCCTTGGCCTGAGCGGCGATCGCCTTAGCCTCCTCTTCGGCGGCGGCGATGATTTGATCCGCCTTCACGAGCGCGGCGACATCTTCGGCCTTGATGACGCTCTCGGTATTTTCGACTTCGAATGATTTCTTCTTCAGGAGTAGCATAGACGATAAGCCTCCGGAAATTTGAGTTTCAAAAGTTTCATGATATCCACTTTCCCGCCGGGGAAGTACGCGGCGAATTTGAACGCTTCGGGATAAGCGTTCGGGAAGCGAGATTTAAGTTCGCGGACCTTATTCCCGTCCACTACTTTTCTCCATTCTTCGGCATGTTCCAAGACCGTCTTCCAATCCTCGATCTCCTTGCGGACGGCTTCGCTTAGATATTCGAGTCGCTTCGAGTCGCCCGCCGGGTAGACGACGATCTCTCCGGTCGCGAGGAAGTTATCCCTCACGTTAGGCCAAATCGCGCCGTTAACCAATTTTCTCGCTTCTTCCAGTGTCATTCCTTACTTCCTCTTACGAGACTACCCAGCGGCGGTTCTCGCCCTTACCGGTCGCGAGGTAACGCTTCCAACACCTCGCGCTTTCTTCCTTTCTCCCCAGCATCGCGAGCGCTCTCGACTCGAGGAGCGCCGCTTCGCGAGCGAGCTCTTTGGGCGTGACGGAGCGACGAAGCGTCGAAAGCGCGGCTTTCGCGTCCGCGTCGGCGAGCATAAGCTCCGCCGCGGCGATAGCGGGGATACCGTCTTTAGGATCGCCTTCCACGAGCGCCTCGCAGAGCGTGCGCGCGCGATGGAGTTGCCCGTGGCGAGCGAACAGCCAGGCGACCGTAATCAATAAGCTTCTATCTTCCGCGTCCATCCTACTCCTACGCCTATAACCTACACCTATTTCTTAGGCGGCGTATCTTGGAAAATCGTCACCGTGATCTTATCGAACGCGAGCCCTTCGATCGAGTTCTTGACGAGACTCTTGATCTGGGGAACGGCGTCGGAAACGTCAGCGTCCCAACGAGCTCTGACGGCAACTGCCGCGCTCGAAGGAATCGTGTTCTTGGCGAACGGATCGTTCTGCGGAAGTACGACATGAACGCGCGCGTCGATAACGCCGTCGATCATCGAAATCGTCTTCGCGAGATCCTGAGAGATCGCGTCCATGAAGCGGATGCGCTCTTCGCTCGGGCTCGAAACCATACCGGTCTTCTTGAACGATTCGCCGATACCCGTGAACTGACGACGAGGAAGCCCCTGCTTCTCGCAGATATTCGCCGCGTCGGCGAAGCGAGAGGAGCCGATCATCACGTTCCAGGTGCCTTCGTCGCCGGGAGTCTTCGAGCAAGCGATACCCTCGGGGATAAGCGCCGCCATAATCGCATTCGCCTGCGATTCTTCGAGACTCGAGAAGAGCGTAGTCTGCTCTTCGCACCCCGCGATGGCCATCAGCGCCACAGCAAAAGGTATCAGAAGTTTCTTCATATCTACACCTACACCTTTCATCTACACCTAAACTTAACCGTTCTTCACCAGCGTCGAAACCGCGTCGCTCGCCTTCTTCGCGACATTCGTCACGACTTCCATTTGGAAGGAGAGATTCGCCACCTCGTACTGGAGTTCGGAGAGTTCCGCCGCCGTAGGTCCGTGCATCTGACGCAATTCGGTAAGTGCCTTGATTCGATGGAGGATTCCCTGATGGTTATCCTGCGCCGAACGCCACACTTCGGAGACTTGCGCAGCGAAAGGAACCTCTGCGGGAGCTTGAGTATTCATCGCCGCCTCAAAGCGCTGAACCGCCTGAGCATCAATCGCCTGATTGATGACCTCCGGCGCTTCGGGACGAAGCCCCGTCCCTGCCGCTCTGATAGCTTCTACTATCGCCATGTCAGTCATGTATTTATCCTTTAACCTTCAACCAACATATCACTCGCGAGTTTCGCCGCAGCCGGATCTTCTTCCGAGCGAGCCGCCTCCGCGAGCACTTCATTCGCCTCATCCCTCCGGTTCAAGCGCAATAGCGCCATCCCCTTGAAGGCCTTCAGCATCGCCGATTCCGGGAAGCGCTTAAGCGCCTCCGAGTCGATGTAGTCAACCGCCGCCTGAAACTTGAGCGCGCTGATAAGCGCGATTGCGTTCGTACAGGCGACGGCTGCCTGATCCGGACGGAACCGTTCCAAGACGGCGAGTATTTTCGCCGCGGACGCGAAACGATTCCGGCCGATCGCCATCATGGCGATTTTCAGCAGAAGACGAGCTTCTTCCGGCGTCAGGTCGAACATCGCAGAACCTTAGCGGAAGTTGGACGCGATGGAGCTGAGCGCGTCGGCCATGTTCTTCTGAATGTTCGTCATGGTCGTGAGCGCGAGGTTCCAGCTCTGGAGGTCGTACTGGAGCTGTTGGAGGTTAGCCTGAACGTCAGGGTGTTCCTGATACGTCTTGAGCGATTCGGCGAGGCGGTTTTCCATCGTCTGCGCCGCGTTGAGGAGGGCCGTATAGACCGCGTCGGTATGAATCTGACCGGACGCCTTCGGGTCGACACGAGCGAGCGCGGAATTATCCCAGTCCGTGAACGTAATGCCGGCATTCTGGGGCCCGATTGAAACACCGCCAGTTGCTAATGTTGCCATGTTTTTACTTCCTTATTAGTTGTTTTGTTTTACGATGTCCGACCACCCGGCCGAACTGAAATTCTAATCTCTTACTTGAAGACGGAGCAGCTTTCTCGCTACCGTCACTACCTCGTCGAGAGCCTGAACCTTGGAGAACTCTTCGGAGGGGAGCCCGATTCTAAGCGCCTCCTTCGCTCGCCCTTGTAGAGCGACGAGCGTTTCGTCATACTTCGCCATCGCGGCCATTTTATCCGCTCCCGCGAGTTCTCTTTCGATATCCTGCAGTTCCATTACGGCTCCCACACGAAGGTCGCGCCACCTTCTTTAAGAACGATCTTGCCCGCTTCGATCTTTTCGACATGCGCAGAACCGAGCTCCGAACCTTCGACCAAACGGAGCCCATTTCTCATCACGACGCAGGGATACGGCTTCATCAAGATTCCCGCGACCGGATACGCTCTCGTTTTCGCGACTTTCTTCGGCTGTTCCACTACGACATCGGGCGCAGCCTTATCGACGATATTCTCCGCCGGCGAAGGCACGATAACCGGCGTCGGCGCCTTAAGACCGAGGCGCACCTGAGTCGTATCGACGTTTTCGATCCCCTTCACGTCGGCGTTAAGCGCGACGAGGTCGCTCGCGAGCTCATCCGAAGTTTCGGCGTATCCGACGATCGTAACGACGCGATTTTCCGCCTTAACCGCCTTAAGCGTACCTCCCGTAAGCGCGAACAAAAGTTCGTTCGAGGCGTCACGAAGCGTCTCATCGTCGGTAAGATCGAACTTCACCGTCGAATCGATAGCGAGCGCGAGCGCACGAATCGCGCGGCGTTCCGTACGAAGAGCGCAGTTACCGCTCAAGAGGAAACCGCCTTCCGCTTCGCTTAATACGAGGCTGTGTTCGTCCGCGAGCGCCTTCAGCGCTTCTTCAGGCGGCGTAACCGGCTCGACGACGATCGGTTCTTTTTCGAACCAACCTTTAACGATATTCGACACCTTCGCCCAATATTCTTGAGCGACTTCTTCGCCGCGTTCGGCGTAAGGCTTCGCCTTTTCAAGATACGGCTTCACATACTCGCTTTCATAGCTTTCGGCCTGAGCGAGATACTTCTCAGCGCCGGCGGGACGATAGTGGAACAAGGCCCAAATCGCCGCGCCAAGCAGTACGGCGATCAAAAGCGAGATAAGACACCCTACTCCACGACGCTTCTTCTTAGGTTCCTCCGCCGTAGCTTCAGCTATGGGCGCTTCTTCATCTTTATCTGCAGGGATTTCCTTATCTTCAGGAACTTCCGATGGTTTCGGCGCCTCTACCGGTTTCTTAACGAGCGCCTTCCAATTACCTTCGGCGGGGCCGATAGCGAAAGAAGTCGTACCGATGGACTTGATTTCGAACGGCACGAGCTCCGAAACGGCGCCGCTCGGGTCGATGAACGACACGGCTTCGGGCGCTACGTCGAGTTCGAACGCTTCCCCCGCTATGGTGTTATCGGCGATAACGATATCGCAAGTATCAGCCGATCCGACTTTAAGGCGAATGCCCTCCACTAGCGCGATTTCCGCGCCCTTAACCGGACCTTCAACTATCTTAAGTAACCAATTCATAAATACCTCTCAAACCTCTTATATCTTCAACCTGCCAAGCGGCTGAATATTGATCTCGGGGCTCAATTCCTGGAACGAAAGCACGGGAAGTTCGTAATAATCCTTATCGATCATCTTACGGAAGTAACGACGGATATCGACCGAGACGATGACGACCGGCTTCTGCTGGATGCGTGAGAGGTCGCCGATCGTGCGCTTCACGACGGAGAGAATCGCGCGAACGGTCTGCGGATCCATCGCGAGGTAGCTTCCGCCGGAGGTCTGACGAACGGACTTGCGAATCTTTTCTTCGAGCGAAGGATCGAGGAGATACGCCGCGATCATGTTCTGGCCGCCCGAGAACTTGTACGAGA
>JAKSOZ010000007.1 GCA_024405265.1 Kiritimatiellia bacterium
GCCAAGCGCGAAATCGTTTTACGCCTTGAAGCGTATTGCGGACGGTATTCTTGCCGGGGCGTCCGCATTTTATTCGCTCAATCTCCGCGGCATCGAGATAGAGCTTGACCATTTTCGTTATCGTTGGTGTAGTCATGATTATTCCTCCTTAGAATAATCATATTTTACACTTTTTCTTCTATCTAGAAACGTCGCCCCATTGCATAATTGCTGCATTTCCTGCTTTTTATCCCACATATCAGCCATGCGATAACTGCGGCACTGTGTTCGCCGCGATCGAATCCTCGAACATCGTCGGCTATAAGAACGCCGATACGGTTAACGGCAACTTCAATATGGTCGCGGTTCCGTTTACGGCGGTTGACGGCGGCAATGTCTCGCTCAGCGATTTCACGTGGACGAACCTCATGGGCGGCGATGCCGCGTCGGAGACGACGGATATCATCGACATCTGGGACGCCGAGAATAGCGGCTATGCTTGCTACTATTACTACAATGTCGAGGGTGAGGAAGATTGGTGGAATACCGATGAAGGCGGCACTTTTGACGAACAGTTCCCGGAAGGCCTTCCGGCCGGTCAGGCGTTTTGGGTTGAGACAGCCGCTGAGCGCGAAGCGCCGTTGATGATTACGTTCGCCGGTGCCGTTGAAGGCGCGTCTGACGTTTCCTACGATCTCGTCTCGGGCAACTTCAACATGATTTCCAATCCCTACCCTGCGACCTATTCGCTCGGCGATACCACGAAGGTTGTCTTCACGAACCTGATGGGCGGCGATGCCGCGTCGGAGACAACGGATATCATCGACATTTGGGACGCTGCGAAT
This sequence comes from Kiritimatiellia bacterium, assembly GCA_024405265.1. Taxonomy (GTDB): domain Bacteria; phylum Verrucomicrobiota; class Kiritimatiellia; order RFP12; family UBA1067; genus UBA1067. Next base: position 825 of record JAKSOZ010000007.1, read on the forward strand.
AGCGGCTATGCTTGCTACTATTACTACAATGTCGAGGGCGAAGAGGATTGGTGGAACACCGACGAAGGCGGCACGTTTGACGATCAGTTCGCTGACGGCATCGGTTGCGCGTTCTGGGTCGAGACGGCGGCTGACCGCGACGCGGGTGCGCTCAAGATCACCTTCAAGACGCCCGTCGCCAAGTAAGATCACTTTACAAGGTCGGCGGCATGGGGTCGCCGGCCTAAAGTAAAAACAAAGAAAGAAATACTAAAATGAAGAAACTCATGGTTGCTGCTTTTGCGGTCGCTTTCGCGGCGGTTGCTCAGGCGGCTTCGATTGCGTGGACGTCGAACTTGATGTCCCTTACGGATGAATCGGGTACGGCGATCGGTGCGTCGGGTCTTCCTTCCGGCACTTCGCTCGTTCTCGTCGTCATGTCCACCGCCGATGGTTGGGCTGACGCGACGGCGATCACGACGGCTACGGGGACTGTTATTGGCACCACAACGTTGAACGTCTCGACGAAGTCGGCGTCGATGGGCCGTGTGACGGGTACGGTCAGCTTCGCGTACGATGCCGCCGCCCAGAATAACCTCATCAATAACGGCGATTACCTCGCGCTCATGTTCCAGGACGAAGAGGGCCTTCACCAGCTCCAGTATACGTCCGGTGCTGATGCAGGTAAGGAAGTGACGGCCGTTTACCAGGTCGCCGGCCTTTCGGACAACGCCTCCAAGCTCACGGGCAAGGCGATTAACATGACCGGCAACTTCACTGCTGAGACGATTCCGGAGCCGACCTCTGGTCTCCTTATTGCCCTCGGCATGGCTGCCCTCGCTCTCAAGCGCAAGGTTGCGTAATTCGGTTATCTAAATCGAATACCTCGAAAGCCGTCCTTCTTGGGCGGCTTTCTTATTTCGCCTGATGTTTGCAGGTGACTTTTGTGCGGAAATATGATATAATTTCTCATATATGAATCTATTTGATTTTAATCAGTATTATGAAGCAGTAGAACCCGGGCAACGCGAGAGAGCGTTTGCTTGGACTACCGCAATTGGCCTTCAGGATGTTGACGGTCTGAAACCATCGGAATACTTGATTAAGACAGCTAAACGACATATTGAAGGTGAAATCTCTGCGAGTGATGCCAGAAAATTAGTAGATGCATATTACGAAATTAAGGGAGATCATGATGCGCCTAGCGACACGGAGGAAGCTGATAAAGTTGCGGCACGTATGATTGCCATTATTAACACACCTTCGTTCACTTTGTCTCCAGAATACTTTATAGGATTACATGCGAAGATTTTTGAAGACGTCTTCCCTCATGCCGGAAGAATAAGAGATGTTGACCTGTTCAAGCGCGAGTGGGTGTTGAATGGCGATTCTGTGCAATATGGTGCCGCCTTTATGATTCAAGAGAGTCTTGTGGGCGCTTTTCATCGCGAATCGAAGTTTAAATACTCGGGTTTAGGTGAGGATGAACTTGCAGAACATTTTGCCGAATTTATAGCTACCATTTGGCAAATACATCCATTTAGAGAAGGTAATACGCGAACGACAGCATTATTTGCGATAAAGTATCTGCAAGCTAAAGGTTTTGACGTCGCAAATGATCTTTTCAGGGATAAATCATTCTATTTTCGAAATGCGTTGGTGCGCGCCAACTACGAGGATTTTCGAAATAAAATCGACAAGACCATTCTGCCGTTGGCAGAGTTCTTTAAAGTGCTCCTTTTTGATGCAGAGATTGAACTTCGCAATCGATATCTTCGCGTGGGGCAAGAGTATGGTACATCTACTGCCAAGGCGATTGAAGATATGCACCGAGCAGATGTCGTAGTAAATGACGTAGTAAATGTCGTAGTAACCTTGACGCAGCCCGAGGAAAAGGCCGCGAAAGCGATCTTACGTAATGGCCGCGTATCCGCCAAAGAGTTGGCTACTGTCATAGGGGTTCTTCCTCGACAAGCTCAACGTATAATCGCCTCTTTGAAAGTTAAGGCTGGCTTGAAAAGACGTGGTTCGGATAAGTCTGGCGAATGGTATTTCGACATTGCCAACTAGACGTATATTCACGTATTTAATATAAATAAAAATCGTGGCATGAACCGCATTCTTTGGCGAAAGTCTACACGAACATTGAAAGAGAAAAGGCCTCGGACGAATCCGAGGCCTTATCAATTTAGCTAGGTCAACTAACTTGATTACGCAACCTTACGCTTGAGAGCAAGACTGCGCTTTTCTCCGCATGGCTAGTATTAATAAGCCGAAGAGAATCAGAAGTTTTCCATTTGGTTCGGGCACTACAATAATCTCGCGATCTTGTAGTGCATTTTCGTCATAACTACACTCTTTCTCAAAATCATATTCCTCACCGGGACATTCAAAATTCAGTACTTTGCGATAAATATCATCAATATTTACGAGCATATAATCCCAAAGGCCTATAGCCATGTAGCTTAAACCGTCTACAACCTCCAGATAATCGAAGCGATCATACAAGCCAAGAGCGAGCTCATAGTCAAATATTGGCCTTAAATAACCCCATCGTGCGAATATGTTCATGTAGTCGAATGCGAACCCGATGTCAAAAGACTTGATATCGTTTAGTTCATTATAATCCGGCATATAAAGTAACTGATTGGCTTGTAATAATTCAGACATGCGTAAATAAGCGAGCGGGATAGCGGATATCTCACTTATGGATACAACCTTGTTGACCAGGTTCTTGATTTCCTCAAAGTCTCCCGCATACCAAGCTGCCTCACAAGGTCCTTCGATAGCTTTTAATAATAGTTGCTTTGCATCGTCGGAAAAAGGCATTGAGAGGGCGATAAGGCGCTCGAGTTCATATTTGATACTCATGCTATAGTACATCATCCGATCCATATCCAACCGGGCACGAGCCACATCTAATTTTCGAAGAAGTAAAATAAGACGAGCAAGCATATCCGTCGTTACTGTTTCAGGTCGTTTCACCGAGATTCCAAGCGACTCGAACCCCTTACCGACACGTTGCATACGTTTAAAGGAGATGAAGGCCGTCTCAACGGGCTTATCCACCTCCTGAGCTGTCGGCGCACTGTCGTAGTAAGTCTTATTAATGCAAATAGTTACGTTGGTCGAATTTACCACAAGAGGGCTATCATCACCGAATGTCGCGGTGCCACCGGCTGAGACTACAAAGCCTTCGCCCCATATGCTACCGATTTTTAAGTCGATGTTTCTAAAGGCAATGAGTATAAGGACTGCGCACAAGCAGACAATGGTTTCTTTCGGGTGTTTGGCTATAAAACGGAAGATCTTATCGATATCAATGATGATCTTGTTTTTCATGAGAGTATTATACCATATTCCCATACAAAAACAAAAGCGCCGCGGTTAATACCGCGGCACTTTTGAAGGCGCTAACCTAGACTAGATTAGGCGACCTTACGCTTGAGGGCGAGAGCAGCCATGCCGAGGGCAATAAGGAGACCAGAGGTCGGCTCCGGAATCGTCTCAGCAGTGAAGTTGCCGGTCATGTTAATCGCCTTGCCCGTGAGCTTGGAGGCGTTGTCCGAAAGGCCGGCGACCTGGTAAACGGCCGTCACTTCCTTACCTACATCAGCACCGGACGTATACTGGAGCTGGTGAAGAAGGCCCTCGTCGTCCTGGAACATGAGCGCGAGGTAGTCTCCGTTGTTGATGAGGTTATTCTGGGCGGCGGCATCGTACTCGAAGGAGACCGTACCCGTCACGCGGCCCATCGACGCCGACTTCGTCGAAATGCCCATGACAGTCGTGCCGAGGACTGTACCCGTAGCCGTTGGAATCACTGTCGCGCTATCCCAGCCGGTAGCGGAGGTCATCACGACGAGAACGAGCGACGTGCCGGAAGGAAGACCCGACGCACCGATAGCCGTACCCGATTCATCCGTAAGGGACATCAAATTCGACGTCCACGCAATCGAAGCCGCCTGAGCAACCGCCGCGAAGGCAACCGCAAAAGCCGCAACCATGAGTTTCTTCATTTTAGTGTTTCTTTCTTTGTTTTTACTTTAGGCCGGCGACCCCATGCCGCCGACCTTGTAAATCAAATTTTACTTGGCGACGGGCGTCTTGAAGGTGATCTTGAGCGAGCCCGCTTCGCGGTCAGCCGCCGTCTCGACCCAGAACGCGCAACCGATGCCGGCTGTGAATTCGTCGTCGAAGGTTCCCGTCTCGGCCGTATTCCACCAATCCTCTTCACCCTCGACATCGTAGTAATAATAGCAAGCATAGCCGCTATTCTCGGCGTCCCAGATGTCGATGATATCGGTCGTTTCCGACGCGGCATCGCCGCCCATCAGGTTCGTGAAGACAACCTTCGTGGTGTCGCCGAGCGAATAAGTCGCGGGGTAGGGATTAGCGATCATGTTGAAGTTGCCCGAGACGAGATCGTAGGAAACGTCAGACGCGCCTTCAACGGCACCGGCGAACGTGATCATCAACGGCGCCTCGCGATCGGCGGCCGTCTCAACCCAGAACGCCTGACCGGCAGGGAGACCATCCACGAATTCCTCGTCGAAGGTTCCGGTCTCAGCCGTATTCCACCAGTCCTCTTCACCCTCGACATCGTAGTAATAATAGCAAGCATAGCCGCTATTCGCCGCGTCCCAAATGTCGATGATATCCGTCGTCTCCGACGCGGCATCGCCACCCATCAGATTCGTCCACGTGAAGTCGCTGAGCGAGACATTGCCGCCGTCAACCGCCGTAAACGGAACCGCGACCATATTGAAGTTGCCGTTAACCGTATCGGCGTTCTTATAGCCGACGATGTTCGAGGATTCGATCGCGGCGAACACAGTGCCGCAAAGCAAGGCAGCGGCTGCGCCAAAAATCATTTTCTTCATAGTTATTTCTCCTTTGTTTTATGCCCTTCCAAAGCCCTTCCGGTGCTGCATTGAGTCACTTGCTCAACGTCCGCCCAGTCGACACCTCTTCCAAGCAAGACATAATATACCAAATATTTGCACACGCCGTCAAGGGGGCCAGTGAAAAATTTTTCATCATGTTTTCTCGTCTGATGCTAGAGGGCATCACCGCAAATCTTGTATCGAGCCATCGTCCCCAATATAGCGGACTTTAATGCTCTCGCCTATCGGTATCTCTCGCCTGCGCATCTTTCGACAATCCTCTTCGCTCAATTGACCGACATTAATCAACATAACACGATTCGTCGATACGTGTTTCAACCAAAAGCGAGATCGAAGAGGTATCCAGTCCAATTCGATTCGTTGCAGATTCGGACAGGCATTGAAGTTAGCTCGCAAAACATAGTCGGAACCTATAAGCGCTTCGAAAACAAATGAGCGTCTTGTACCATCCAGATCCACGATTAACTCATCCCCGATGATTGAAGCGGGTGGAGAAAAGGCGAGAACGCGATCAAGCGTCGGAAAGATATCCAAGGAGTCCATCTTGACCTCGATCTCATTCAGACCAATCTTCACTTCATTAGATACATATCCTACAATATGCTCCGGCGGATACGGCTCCTTCGCGAAGAGCCCCATAGCAACAAGCAACAAGACAGAAACAAAAGAGAGTCGGCGCTTCATTCTTTATACGGAAAAGTCTTGGTTTTCTCTTTCCGGGTGTGCACCTCGTTCATGCCCGCAATGTCTCGAGCGCGCACCTTGGGCTCAATTCCCACGCGATAGCATTTTTGAATGAGCCGAGAGTTGAAATCCTTCACGGTAAGGCCATAGAGAGAGTCCAATTCGGGCATCCAGAACTCCAAACTCGCATTCAGCATCCTCTTTTGTACCGCCAAAGGATTCGCCGCATAACTAAAATCAACAATCAAAGAACAGCGTTCCCCTTGCGTGTTTTGAGCCCATCTCATGGTAATGGTCTCAGCCCGATACGCATAGCGTAAAACCGTCTCCAGTCTTTCCAGTATTCGATCTTGCGCTTTCGCCTGTTCAATCGGATGCCCACTCTTTTGCGGCAACATCTCATTCATCAAGCCATCAATTATTCCAAGCTCATTTGTTGACGTGATCTGCACGACATTACCCTCGTCGACAAATCGGTCTCCCAGCCGTACACCTGACAGCACATGATTCACTTCAGCGTTCGTAAAGAAGAAGAATTCAACCAACTGAATAGCATCTCGATTGAACCCAAATACCGCCACGCCGTCATCGCAAATCAATCCCTCAAATCGCAGCGCACGATCCCTGTATTCAGCCATTCGAGAAAGATCCTCAAAACAGCCAACAAAACGGCGCTTGCCCTCTTCGGATGTTTGAACATTGAATATGAGTGAGCCGATCGTCCGCTCCTGCGCCTGCAAAAGAGATTGATTATTTTCCAGAAGAACATGCGCCGCCTTAAGCTCCTCGCGAAGATTATCCTGCATTATCGCACCTTCACGATCCTTCCACCACGAGAATAATCCTTGCGCCAAGGCGCTGCTGATCGCCAACCCTAAAAATAGTTTTTCATATTTGCTCTTCTTATCCGCCAATAAGATCAGAGCAACACTCATCAGCGTCAACAGTAAATACATCATATCTGGAGTAGCCTACTCAATCCTCATCCGGGAATCCTACCATCGGGAGTCCCATAGCACGAAGTTCGGCATTCTTCTCTTTCCACACCGACACATCTTTAGTTCGTTGAATCTGTCGCTGCGCCGTCTCGTAAATCGCGCGCTCTGCCTTTTGTCGAATTTCAAGTCGCTTCAAATAGCCGCCGACGGTACCGCCGGACTTAACATACTCCGCTAGTTCGCGCTTCATACCATTGACCATCCGTTTCATCTGCGCGACTTCGGCGAGATCATTCTCATTAATATCAACAAGCCGCGTCGCCTCCTTAATATTACGAATCGAAGGCACCGTCATAGGGACAATCTCTTTCCCGGGAATCGCATACAGCGCCAGATAACAATCGAATGCCTCATGAAAGACATTCGTCCAGCGGGCATCTTCGCACTCACGAATAACAACGGGATCCCCGAAAAGTTGCGCCCGATCTTCGACCTGTAAGGACTCCTCAACGACCCTGAATTCGCGAGATATCTCAAGGAAAGCGAACATTGCCGCAAGCGCCATCACAGCAAGAATCACGATTGCAATCCAACGCTTGCCCTTCCCGAACACTTTGTTAAAAAAGCCGGGTGCTTCCTCTACACGCGACGGACGAATGCCGCGCTCTTTCAGCGCGGCAAACGCGGCGTCGCGGCTCGGCGCGGAGATCGCCCCGCTCCTGAGCTCGTTTTCGCTCGTACGATACTGGTAGACGAACTTCAATTATTCGCCCTTGACCGGATCGAAAGTGATCTTGATCGGATTCGTGGGCTTCGCGTGGACTTCTTCCCAAATAACCTTCTGGATATCATTAGTCGGAGAGGGTGCCCAACCTTCTCGACAAGCCGCGCGATATGTCGACTGACCTCCACGAGCAAAACCCAACTTCGACGAGGTTTGCGCAACAGCCATCATCGGCATCGGCGTTAAAATAGCGACCTTTTCCGAATCGAGATCCGCAACATTGCGAATGGGGCGCATCAGGCACGGCTGCTGCTGAGAATTCGCGGCCCCGAGCGCATAACCAACCGCGCGCCACAACTCCTTGATCACTCTGGTCTTGAAGAGTTCCGGCGCGGGGTTGTCTTTCGCTAACTTCGAGAGATTGACCGTCGCCCAAAAATCTTCCGGCGCACAGAGAAGAGTCGGCGCATCGCCCATTTCCGCCAACGTAATCAGACAGCCGGTAGGGTATTTAGATTGGGTGGTAGAATCAACGACCTCGACATGCGTTCTCGTCATACGACACATATTCACGATTTCGTCTGCGATATCTCCCTTTGCGACCTTATCGCTTTTCAACAAAATACAAATGACCTTCCCCTTCACCGGACGATCAACCATCCCGCCGTCCGCGGCAATTCGGGCCGCACGCTGCGCCTTGCGCTCTTCTATCGTCATATGCCGTTTATCTGTCTTAGTGGATTGCCCTGCGTTTTGAACAGAGATCTCCGCGGATTCTTCAGCCATAAGAACAGACGAAAACACGACAGCGATCGCCAACAAACAACTCTTCATTTTTATTTCTCCTTCATTGATAAATCAATATCCGCGCTTCTCCATACGACGCTCTTGCGCACTCTTCGGCGCATCTATCTCGGAAATTCCCATCGCACGCAAAGAAGCATTAACAGTATCTAAAGCGCGCTGCGTTGATTCCGGATCACCTTCCTCATTAATCTTCTTGATTTCGCGTATCATCTCATCACGAAACTTCTTGTTGCTACTTAAGAGTTTTTGATGTTCAAGTAGTATCTGAGAGAAACCAATTCCTTCTCGCATAAGCTCATCTACTTGTTTACGCGCCTCAATTACACGCTCTTTCTGTTCTACAACTGATGGAGAATCATCTGGATCAATCACAATTGGTGTCTTAAGCGAATTCATAAACTCCTTATCAAGATTACGACCGACAGGGAGTGGCGGAATTCCTCGCTTATCATCCCCACAAAGCGCCATCGCCAATAATTGGTCCGTCTGATACTTGAAAATCGGAGGTTTGGATGCGCGATAAACTTTGTGCGTCTTTCCATCTGCCGTCTTGTAATATTCACAGATTTGTCCTAAACTCGAATTCGTTGTGCAGCTAATAACTGCCACTATTCGAGTCGCAGGATCAAGGTTTTCTTCCTGTAATTGCGCAAGTTCTTCCACCGCCTTCTCCGCAATCTCGGGCTTCACTTCGGCGATCGCCTTCTTCTCGACCTTCTCCTCGGTCGGTTCATTCACCTTCGGCAGGTCTTGGGTGACGAAAAGGTATGCGACACCGCCGATAACAAGCACCAATAGAAGCGCGGCAATACCGCGGAAAAGCGAGGACGAACCCGTCCCGCTTACCTTTGCTTTCTTAGGCGGAGTTGCGCCCCCGCCCGATCCGTTCCAAGCCATCTTGCCTCCTCTAAATCTATGCGGGTACCCATTACCCACTTCTTAATTATTTTACCAAATTATCGGGATTTAGTGAAGCGTCTTCCGCCGCTTTTCTCTCGGTCTCTTCCCGCGCCTTCTCCTCCGCTTCCCTTGCGAGACGCGCGGCCTTTGAGGCTTCGGCGCGGGTGTCGGCAGCCCCATTTCGGATTATGCCCGGTCTTGTCGTAGACCATCTTCGGCTCCATAACAATCCTGATGAGACGATCGCGCTTGGGGAAATTGTCGTCCGGTTTGATGTTCCGATGACGCTACTCTTCATAGTAGTGCGATTCGTATGCTCCCTGTTCCGATCAGATCTCCTTGACCTTGATCTTCTTCAGGACATTGCGTTTGAAGTCGCGAGGACCGCCGAAGAGCCTGACCTCTGACATCGTCATCATGTCCCCTTCCTGAATCCGTCGCTCAATCAAATGCAGAGCGTTTTCCCTGACATCAACTCCTTAAAATGAGAAGGCGACGAGAATCACTTCCCGTCACCCACGCGAAGACTTTCCTCCGCATCCAGATGATCCCACCTCTCGGGAGATCGATGATATTATATCATATTCGACGCCAAATCCGCAAGATGGTCACGAAATTTTGTTTTCAAAATTTTACCATTTGCTTCACCGCACCGTCCCCCTCCGGCCTAAGCCCGCCTGACGGCGGAGGTGTAGGTGTAGGCATAGGCCGCAAGGGGCGTTATAACTCTTCGAGCAGGCGGCGATGATCCTCGGATAAGTTCCGCGAGCGAATACTGCGAATAAGAAGTCGATAATCGCGTCCTAGTTCGCCGCGCCGCTTCATAAGCCTCGCCTGATCGATATCGAGGATATTTCGCGCACTATCGTACTGTTTCGCTTCACGAGCGAGCTTCGCCGCCTCTTTAAGAAGTCCTTCCGCTTCATCGAGATGATCGAGCTTTATCAAAATCGCCGCGCGCGTCTCAAGAAACGTCCAAGTCTTCGCTCCGGTCGCGGAAACGCGATCGGAAATCTCAAGCGCCTCGTCGAGTTTATCCCGACGCGCGAGCACTTCCGCGAGATCATTCAACGCTTCGATCAAAACAGGTCCGTCGCCCTCGGCGGTAGCGCGTCTGAGATAAGTCTCCGCGCGCTCGTTATCGCCGGAGCGAGCGTACGAATTGCCGAGAATCGCGAGCGCCATGCGATTCGAGCGATCGCGACGCAAAACTTCGCGCGAGTCGCTCTCAAGCGAATCATCGTCCTTTAGCGACGCGTCGAGCAAGAGAAGCTTCGGCGCGGTAAGTTTCAAGTCGCTGTACTCGTCGAGCGTCGCGATACGATACTCGTCACGCGCTTCGACGTGGTAATCGTCGCCTTTATGAAGCGCGAGCTCGCCCTTAAGCACGTGAACGAGCCACGAGTCCATCGAAGAAACCGATCTTTCGAGCTCCGGGAGAAGCGTATCTTCAAGTTCGAGAATGCGCACCGAGCGCTCGGTCCCCTCGAGCGAGTCGAGCTCGCCGAGATTGCGAACCGAAGCGAGGATCTTATCGCGGTTCGTGCGACGACGATAAACGGCCTCGAGCGAATAGCTCTCGTCGATATTACGAGCTACATATCCGCGGACTTCTTCGGCGCTCGCCTTATCTCCGAGCTTCTCGAAGCGAGCGGCGAGTTCGATACCCTGAACCGCGAAAATCCGACGCATCGACCACGAAGTCTTGTCGCGCCCTTTAAGCCGCGAAGCGACTTCCATCCAGCGCTTCTGCCAAAGCTCCTTCGCGTGAGTAAGATCACGCGCGGAATTGAGCTTCGCGCCGACCCAACACCACCCCTTCGGCTCGAAAGCCTCGGGAAGCGCGGTTTCGAACTGACGGGTCGTTACGAGCAACGCGCGCGAGCTGGCCGAGACGTCCTTCTTAAGCCAATCGGTCACAAAAGCGAACGAACCGAGATCGGCGGAGAAGCGAACCTCATCGTCGGGGATAAGCTTCAACAACTTCTCCGGAACCTTCTCGTCATAGCCGAGCTTGACGATAATCACATTCTCGGGGAGCTTCATCGCGAGAAGATCGTCGAACAGTCCGTCGGAAATGATGATATTACGCGTTCCGAGCTCTTCGATAATGCCGTCGACGAACTTATCGACGGGGTCGCCGGAAGCGCGCAAGAACCACGCCAGCGTACCGATCCCCAAAAACGCCGCGGAAGTCGCCCAAAAGACGAAGAACGCGATTCGCATGTGGACAGGGCGAATTCGGCCCGTACCGATGAAAACAATCGCAATCGCCGTCGAAAGAACTCCGATAACCGCGAAGACGATCGAGCCCGGATACCAAAAACCGCTCGGGATAGAGTGGGCGGTAACGCCGATCACGCGAAAAAGATCTTGAAGCGGGCTCGCGAAAAGCGCCGAGGAAAGACCGAGCGAAAAGCCGATTCCGACGACCGTAAACGCGAGCGACATCGAAATCAAATCGCGACGCTTAAGGAACGGGATCACGAGACCGATCATCACGAGCGGAAGCGGGAAGATACCGATCGGTCCGCTCAAAATCGCCGCGCCCATGAAGACGCCGACGAAGAACGTACGCGTAACGAACGCGGTCGGACCCTTGCTGTCACGGACCGTCGAGAGCACTAAAAGCGCCGCGGCGGGGAAAATCTGCGAAAAAAGGAGCGGAGTCGGTTTGAACGCGGAAGCCACGAAGCCCGGGGTAAGGAGGTAAGCGACCGCGCCGATACCGGCGACGAGATACTCGAGGCCTTGATAATTCGCCTCGTCGAACGCGGCGGAAGACTCCGCGCGCTTGACTCCGAGCGCGGCGAAGCGATATATCGTGAAGAAAATGAGAATCGCGTTAAGGAAGTAGGCGCTGACCGAGAGAGAAGTCGCGGCGCTGACCGCCTCCATCCCGCAATTATGGAGGAATCTTACTAAACTACCCCAAAGCGGATAGAGCGGCACCTCGAGAGGTACCGCTCCTGTCCATTCACGTAAAAGATGTATTTCTTCGAACATTAGTTGCCGAACTTACGTCCGCCAATAATCTTGAAGAACGCGCCTTTATCCGCGTCAACAGTAAACTTATCTCCGTCAGCCTCGGCGTCGAGCTCGGTCGAAACGCCGTCGATCGAAGTCCCGGTAACGACCTTGTAGGTCGCGACGGGGCTCATACCCGCGACGGTAAGGACGATCTTCGCGCCTTCGATCTTCATCGCCGTGATGACGGGCGAGTCAACCGCGACGAGAGTCTCGACAGCCGTAGCGCCCGAAGCGATGAGCGAGCCGCCCTGACCGGCCTGAGCCGAAGCGGAAGTCGCGGCCGCGTAAGAGTTGACGACCTGCGGGAAGCCGTTGACGATCGGAGCGAGCGTAGTCGCTGTCACGCGCGTATCGAGGAGATAAACCGCGAAAGTTCCGTTTTCGTACTTCTTTTCTGCGGGAAGTTCGAACACGATCGAGGGGCACTTACCGTCTTTCGCGAGCGGAGCGACGAGGACGATTTCGCTACCCGCCGAGCAAGTTCCGTCCGCGGCGATCGTGACGGGCGCGGCGTCCTTAGCGGAATAAACGAGCGCGTAGCATTCGCCATCGAGAACCGTCGTGCCGTCGACGTAGGTATCGACGCCGGGAGTCGAGAACGAAATAAGGATATCATTCGCCGCGGCGAAAGCGCCGAGGGAGAGCGCGGAAAGCGCGATAGTGAGAATTTTCTTCATTTGTTGAATCTCCATCACCTTAAACTTTACACTTTAACTTTTAACCTCTCAAGCATTCTTACGCTTGAGAGCGAGACCGGCGAGACCGACGAGGAGCATAAGCGCGCTCGTAGGTTCGGGAATCGTGAACGCGCTGACCTGCCAGGGCGAGGCCGGCGGCTGCGCCGAAGAGCCACGATCATAGATGTAGCTCTTAAGCGTGCTCTGGGCATACGACTCGGTCGAAACGGCGAGCGTATTGCCATCACCGTCGAGAAGCGCGACGATATACTGCGAATAGTCAGAGAAAGAAAGAATGTACGACTCAACCGTCGTCACGCCCGACGAGTTAAGCTTCATACCGGCGAGGCTCGTCGTTTCCGAGCCGTTCACTCCCTGAAGCACGGCGTACGTGCCGTTGAAGGTCGTGTCGGCGACCTGCCAGTAGAGGACGAGATCAGCCTTCGCGGCAACCGCCGCGAAAGCAACCATCATAATCGTAATAAGCTTTTTCATAGTTTTAAGTTCCATCACTTTAAACTTTACACTTTAACTTTTACACTTACTTAATCAGCCAGACGCTGCCGCCGACCGGAACCGTGGGATCCTCTTCGGAGATATCCTCCTCCGAGCCCGAAACGTCCAACAAGCCGGGGATCGTGACCGGAACCGACTTCGTGCACTGCCACGCCTTCTCGCCGTTGCCCTTATCGATGACCGTGTAACGAACGAGCTCGGTGCCGCCGATGGGGATGAGAACGTCACCAACCGTCTTCGCCTCGGGCGTGATCGGCTCCATCATCGGGTTACCGATGAGGTTGTAACCGGTCGTCACTTCGGGTTCAACCGCCTCGTCCGTGTACGCACCGAACGCCACGACCTGACCCGCCGTCGTCACCCAAACCGCAGAGCCACGAGGAAGCACCGTCGTAGCAGGATCAGACGCATCCTCAATCGCGCCCGCACGAACGGTCGTAATCGGCGACCAAGACTTCGCACCGGTTTCAGCATCGGCCACCAACTTCCAAGACTGGTAGTTCTGGGTTTCCGGATTAAGCGCCTTGAGGATATCGCCTTCGTAGCCATCCTCTTCATCGCTCGCAGGGGTAAGGAGCGCCGTATTGAGGAGGTTTGCAACCGTCGCACCCGTGAACGGAACCGCAACAGCCGTCGTCACCGGATCAGGCGACGAACCCGACTCCGCATCCTTCGTCTTAACAACGGCGAGCGTTTCAGTCGCGACAACCATCTCACCGACCTTACCAGTTACCGTATAAACGCCCGTCACGAGCGGAATCGTATTGCCGGTAACAGTTTCCTCGCCGGAACCGGTCGCAACCGTAATCTCAATCGTGTCCGCGCCGGGAATGCTGGGCGTGATACCACCTTCCGTCGGCGTCGGCGGTTCGGGCTGAATCGTCTCAAGCGAGTAAACGCCGCCATTATAAACGACACGCTTTGTAGCAACAGCCGAAATAACCTTGCCGTCAGCAAGCTTCGCAGCAACCGTCAGCGTCGCATTGTCAGCAAGCTTAAAGACGCTCGTGCCGGCAACAACAATATCGCCGGTGATTGCAACATTGCCACTAATCGGCGCAGTCTTATTCGACTTCTGGAAGCCCGACGTACACGAAATCGAAACGCCATCGGCAATTGAAGTGGAATCGCTCGTAAAGCCAAGGAAGAGTGCTCCCGTGCCGGAAATCTTCGCATTCGCGCCGATATTGCCGTAGAGATAAACGCCCTTCAAATCATTCGAATTGCTGAAGTCCTTGAAGTTAACGACGATCTCCATACCTTCGGGAATGCCATTGCCGGCACCGAGATCCATCTCTTTCTCAATCGTAACCTTATGACCCTTGAGATTGTTAAGGTTGATACCTGTACCCCACTGGCCGCCCGTGTAGTTGTCATTGATGACGACTTCATCGCCATCAATCAACGTTACGGCAGTTCCGTTCTCGAGCTTAAACTGCGTAACATTGCGGTCGATAAGATAAAGCGTCGAGGCATCGCGAAGAACCGACGAATAAGTCTTGTCATTGCGGACAATGTTGTAATTCACTTCCGTCGGAAGAATCTTCGAAACATTGAAGATATCAAGACCATCATCGAACGTCGCACCATGCTTGATCTTGATTGTCACGTCGGATCCAGAGGCAAGGCTCGTGCCTGTCGTGATATGGAGCTGACCGCTCGTGATATTAATCGTACCGGTTCCGGTAATCGAGGTCGTGCGGAGATGAAAAATCTTGCCCTCATCCATCGCAATCTCGAGCGTGTGATTGTTAAGATCAAGTGAGGTAGAATCCCAGCCGCTATTAAGCAAGCAGTACGTATTCGTACCAGTAATCTTCGCCTTGTCGCCAGTAACCTTGATTACGGCGAGCTGACGCGAGTTCGTACTCATAGCCGCGCCACTGTTGGTAAGTTCACCGGCGAGCTCAACCTTGTAGCAATTGCCATAGTTATCGCCGGCGATATTAGCTACATCAAGGACCGCACCTTCGGCAACCTTGATGACCGACATATTGGCCGTATTAGCCGTTCCATCATAAGGACCGAAACCCTTCTTCGTGGAGCCGGTCTTAATCGTACCGGCTTCGACCTCTAGTCCACCAGTAAAGGTATTATCCGCATTGAGCGTCAGCGTACCTACGCCCGACTTGACAAGCGTACCAGCACCACCAAAGATCGTCGTGAGCGTCGTATCTTCCGTCACATTGACCGTGAGCTTCTTGCCGGAACCAATGTTGACATGAGTAAAGCCCGAGCTCGCGATAGTAGCAGCATCAAGCGTCATATCCATATTGACGTTGAGGATCTTATTGCCAGTAGCGGTACCGGCGAGAAGAGTAGCCTCAGAGAAATCACCACCGTTAAGCGTCAACGTCGCCGTGCCGGTAACAGGCGTACTAGGATTGCCCGGATTAATCACATATCCGCCGGCAACGAGCGTACCGGTGAACTTTGCGTTCGGAGCGCTAATCGTCACCGCCGTATTACCATCGACCTTAATTGTCGGATTGTTACGCGAGGCGCTCTGATTGGCCGGAACAAAACCACCACCAACGATATTCTTGGAGAATGTACCCTCCATCTCGGTAGAAACAACCACTTCCGTGTTTCCTTGGAGCGTCTGAGTACCGGCGGAATTCCAACCCCACATACCGCCACCTACGATATAACCCGACGAATCAACCGCTCCGCCGCTGACGATAGATCCTTCAGTCGTCGTATTCTGAAGATTCTTAATCGTGACATGGGTATTGCCGGTAAAGGTCGTCGTACGATTATGAGCCGTCGTGCTCGCACCGATAATACTTCCTGCGACAACCGCATCGTCTTTAACGACGATATAGACATCGCCATTCCAAGTCGGATCGTTAGCGTCTTGGAAATAACCACCAACAATATGACGAACAGCCGTATTACCGCCGACCTCGATCGTTACATTACCAGAGCTAACCTTTTTCGCTCCACCCCAGTTGCAGAAGCTACCGCCGATAATCGCATTGTAAGAGCCGGAAACGGCATTAATCCATACGTCCTTGTTCAACGTACCGCCCGTAGCACTTGTATTCCAACCGCCATAGATATTATAGGTCGCAGCCGTAGAGCCAACCAACTTAACAACCTCTGCACTGCGCTCACCAATCGTCTGATCGTATTCCGTCTGAGCGCCAAGCGAGAGAATCTCGCTCACAAAAGCCATTTCTGCCTCTGTCGGCTTCGCGCCGCCAATAGTCGTATCAAACGAGACAGCCTTGTCTGGGTCGGAATCGACCGTAATCTCGTAAGGAAGCGTATAGTTATTTGAAGCCGTAAAGTTCGAGGATGTCACGACACGTTGCTCACGAGCGGCTTCACAGTTATAAAGCGCCATACGGAAATTCCCCGCAGTTCCATTCGCATCGCAGGCCGTCATCGTTGCCGAAGTACCGACCTTAAGATAGAGGTTGTCGAACGTGTAGGTCACCTTCTTCGCCACGGGAACCGACAACCAGTTATCGGAAGAAAGTTCACGAGATGAAGACAACGCATCTCCAATCTTGATCGCTGCGGTCGGATGTCCGGAATCTTCATCGCGGCAGCCTAAGGAGATCGAAGTCACCTTCACAATGTCGCCAACCGCGAGCTGCCCGTCAACTGCAGGAACGGTGATCCCCGAAAACTGCCAATTCGCGACAGCGTCACCCGTGAGGCCCTTATCCGTATTCGTGATCGTCACAGTCGCCGCCCACACACATTGCGCGAGCAGAGAGACAAGAGCCGCTACGCAGAAGTTGCGCAGATAGCTATTTTTTTTTGTCTTCATTTTCATAGTTTTTCGTTGTTTTTGTTACTGATTGTTAGATTTGAAATAGGTCAGGCAGTATGCGCCGTCTGTAAACCGAGACGCTCAACTGTAGCTTTAGCACGAAGCGCAATACGCTCAAGATTGTTGTCACACTCCGCGGCGATCTTATGACGTATCGCGCGAACCTCATCTATAAGATATGTATTAGACATCACAATCCTCCATCATCTTGTTCTCAATAAAAGTCTTTGGTGTCATAACTGCGGGGCACACATATCCGGCCTTCGTCACGATATCGCGCGTGAGCGGTAATGTATGAGGGTTCGCCATGTGACGGCAGTTCCATGTCAGAAGGATATCCATACCCGCAACCGAAGCAGCCGCGATATGCAACGCATCAGTCGTCTCACCTTCCGGAAGCGCATGACCCGCTATTAACTTATTCGCCAGCGCGACCTCTTCCTCGATGCGCGACGGAAGGAGCGGAACCGATTTCAAAAACTCTAGCCGAAGCGCTACTTGATCTTGGCGACCATCTACGGACTCCTGAACTGTATAATTAGAAGTATAGACATCGCAAGCACTCCGCTCTTCTTCCCACCACTGACGAGTATATGCCTGATCTGCGGCAATCTTCGCATTAGAAGTTGCCATCCCCGTGACATAACTCACGAAAGAAGATTCAAGATATACTTTCAGTTTAACGCTCATACTTTTACACAACGAGAAGCGAGACAATAGCTGCCGCGCACATCGTGCGCACTAAGCTAATCATTTTTGTCATACTTTTCATTGTTTTACTTTTCGTTGTTTTTTGTTACTGATTGTTAAGGTTAAGAAGTTAAATGTAAGATGTCCAATTTTGCAAACCGTGAAAGAATCGATATTATACACGTACAGTCCCAAAGATTCCTGCCATAGCTTCTCGAGCATCACAGCAACGTCCCTCCGCGATGTCTTGTTCAGCCTCGGCTATCATCTGATATATCTTCTGCTTCGCATAGAGAGCGCGGTAAAGATTCATGTCCAAAAGCACCATCTGCTCGTTGCCATCCTCATCAGAGATAAACACCGGATCGGAATTGCCGACACATAATCGACGCACGCGCGCCGTATTCTCCAATTCATTTATCGTCATCGTATACGACATTTCTCCTCCTTTCTCCGTTATTTTATTAGGTTTTCTCGTGTTTTTTACATAGTGATTTTGTCCGGGCACACTATACCCAGTCTCCGCTATATTATCATATCCGCGGCAAAGGCGCAAGAGGACAAGAGAAAAAATCTAAAAAAGCAATAAAAGCGCTAAAATTTTCCGTCACTTCAAATCTTCCGCAATGATCGAAGCGATCTTGCGACCCGACTTGAA
Source organism: Kiritimatiellia bacterium (assembly GCA_024405265.1). Classification (GTDB taxonomy): domain Bacteria; phylum Verrucomicrobiota; class Kiritimatiellia; order RFP12; family UBA1067; genus UBA1067. The sequence goes on from JAKSOZ010000007.1 coordinate 19,119, forward strand.
CATACCGCCGAAGATCGGACCCATGCGGAAGCCGCCTTGAACATTGTTCGCCGCCATACCCGAAGCGTAGAGGCCGGGGTAAAGGCGCTTCGTGTTCTCGACCGTCGTGCGCTCTCCGTCTTCCATCCACATCGGCTTTTCGCCGAGGATGCCGCCCGTCGGAGAGTCGATCTTGACGCCCGCCTTATTGACGGCCTTGTTGATGATTTCGCTCGGGTGACCCGTGCCGTCGATAAGCGCGCGGCAAGTGACGACGATCGGGTCGACATGCATCTCGAGACGCGCGACCGGATTCCAGTTGATGACGACGCCGCAAACGGTCCCGTTGTGAATAACGATATCTTCGACTTTAACCGTGTTGAAGATCGTGACTCCCGCCTTCTTCGCGCCGAAGATAAGACCCGAGGCCATTTCGACCGAGTCGACGGTGTGATACTGGCTATCGACAGGAACGGTCGTGATGCCGAACTCATGGAGAATTTCCGCCGCGTCATTCTGAACGACGACTTCATTGAAGAGCATCCCGCCGCCCCAAGTTCCGCCGCCCGGCGCGAGCTTCGACTCGAACATCGCGACCTTGTAGCCCTTCAAAGCCAAATCACGCGCGGCAACGAGGCCCGAGGGACCCGCGCCGACGATAGCGACGTCTACCGCCAAATTGCTTTCGAGTTTCTTGAAATAGCTGCGGACGATAGCGCCCGAAATCGTTTCTTCCATTACCTGCATTTTATTCTTCTCCTTTAAAGTTGAAATTCATTTGATGATGCCCGAGACGAGGATGCGCCCTTCCTTATCATAGAAGACCGCCGACTGGCCGGGCGCAACGCCGCGAATCCCATTCGGGAAAGTCGCGGCAGTTCCTTTTAGGAAAGCGGGGCCGCGCGGCACTCCTGCGGAGCGAACCTTGACGAAGCACTCGATTTCCTTATTTCCGTCGTTCTCTTCGGGACTCATCGCCCCATAGACTACATCGGTCATTTCGAGCGAGGTCTTGACCGCCTCTTCTTCGAAGCCGATAATGACCTCGTTCTTGCAAGCGTTAAGATCGACGACATAGTAAGGAGTTCCGCCTCCGATGCCGAGGCCCTTGCGCTGTCCGACCGTGTAATGCCAAAAACCGTTGTGCTTGCCGAGGACTTTGCCGCGGACATCGACGATATTGCCCACTTTATCGGGCTCGCCGATAAGTTCGGCCTTATCTCCCGAATAGAAGTCCTGAGAGTCTGGACGCTCAGCGGTAATAAGCCCCTTCTCCGCGGCAATTCGGCGAATTTCTTTCTTCGTAAGTCCACCGAGCGGAAAGAGCGTCTTCGAAAGCTGTTCCTGCGATAAACGACAGAGGAAGTAGCTCTGATCCTTCGAATCATCCGCGCCTCTCGCTACGCAATATCGTCCGCCCACTTCTTCGATTCGCGCGTAATGTCCCGTCGCGAACTTATCGAACTTTAGTCCCGCTTCATTCGCCAGGCGCGGCAAAAGTCCGAACTTGACAAGCTCATTGCAGCGAACACAAGGATTCGGAGTGCGCCCGTTTAGGTATGTGTCGCGGAAGTAGCCGATGACTTCCTTGTTGTACGCTTCGAAGCAATCGAAAGCTTGATATTCAATCCCCAAAGTCTTCGCAAGTTCTTCGATTCGAGCGATATTCTCGGGCTCTTTCGCGCTGAAACAAGATTCGCGCTCTCCGCCCTTGTAATAGCCCTCGCGCCAGAGCTTCATCGTGATGCCGACGACCTCATGACCCGCTTCCTTTAAGAGGAGCGCGGCGACCGAGGAGTCGACTCCGCCCGAAAGTCCGATCGCGACTCTCATACCGCGTACCCCGCATTCTTCGCGAGCTGGCGATCATCGGCATAATCGGAGCCGGGCGTCGTAAGCAAGGGACCCTGAATCCCTGAGTTGATACCGACATAGACGCACTTCGCCGCTTCTTCGTCGGTTAAATCGCGTCTTCCGCCCGCGAACCGGAGATACGTCTTCGGGTTGATAAGGCGAAGAATCGAGACCGAATCGAGAATTCGCTTCAAGCTTAAACGGGGACAGTCCCCAAGCGGAGTCCCCTTAATCGCATGAAGGATATTGACGGGAATCGAATCAGGGCCGATTTCTTTTAGGAGGAAGCCGAACTCGACGAGCTCCTCGTCGCTCTCGCCCATACCGATAATGCCGCCCGAGCAAACCTCGAGACCGACTTCACGCGCGGTCTTGATCGTCGCGAGCTTTTCTTCGGTCGTGTGAGTCGTGCAAAGGGTCTTGAAGTGAGCGGGAGAAGACTCCATATTGCAGTGAATTCTCGTTAATCCCGCCGCTTTAAGCTTTTCGAGCTGCGCTTTGGTAACGAGCCCCAAGCTCGCGCAAAGGGACATCTTAGTCTCGCGCTTCATCGCTTTCAGCGCTTCACAGATTTCATCGATCTGATTCGGGGTCTGTCCCCGTCCGGAAGTGACGATCGCGATGCGTCCGACCTTGTTCGCTTCGGCCTTCTTCGCTTCTTCGACGCACTTTTCCGCACCTACGAACGGGTAGACTTCGCAGCCGGTCGCGTAGTGGGCAGACTGCGCGCACCACTTGCAATTCTCCGAGCACTTCCCGCTACGCGCATTGATGATCGCACAAAAGTCGAAGTGATCTTTTTTGAAATATTCGGTTATTTCATGCGCGGCTTCATAGAGAGCCGAAGAGCTCCCCTTCTTAAGGAGCTCCACGGCTTCGGCTTTGGAGATCTCGCCTCCCGCCTTGATTCTTGCGACTATGGCCTTGAGCATTTCGGTATATTATACCATATTTCTCAGTCGAAGAGCCAAGTCGAAAGATAACGCTCTCCCGTATCGGGCATGAGCGCAACGATCGTCTTCCCCGCCCACTTAGGGTCTTTCGCTAACTCAAGCGCCGCATAAACCGCCGCACCCGAAGAAATGCCCACTAACATTCCTTCTTTCGACGCGAGATTTCGCGCGGTCTTACCGGCATTTTCGGCGTCGACCGTAATTACGCCATCATAGACGTTCGTATCGAGCGCGCCCGGCACGAAGTTCGCGCCGATTCCCTGAAGTTTATGAGGGCCCGCGACTCCCTTGGAAAGCAAGGGACTCGTGTCGGGTTCGACCGCGAAGACTTTAATCGCAGGATTCTTCGATTTGAGGAACTTACCGACACCGGTTATGGTACCGCCTGTTCCGACACCGGCGACGAAAGCATCGACCTTCCCGCAAGTATCTTCCCAAATCTCGGGACCGGTCGAAGCGATGTGAGCGGCCGGATTCGCGGGATTTTCGAACTGCTGGAGGATGACCGCGTCCGGGATCGAATCGCGAAGTTCGATCGCCTTCTCGACCGAGCCCTTCATTCCCAACGCCCCCGGAGTAAGCACGATCTTAGCTCCGTAGGCCGCGGCGAGTTTCCTGCGCTCGATCGACATCGTCTCAGGCATAACGAGAATCATCTTATATCCCCTGACCGCCGAAACGAGCGCGAGGCCGACTCCCGTATTACCGCTCGTAGGCTCGATAATCGTCGCGCCCGGCTTTAAGGTGCCGTCCTTTTCGGCGGCTTCGACCATCGACAGCGCCGCGCGATCCTTAACGCTACCGCCCGGATTGAAGAACTCGACCTTTACGAGGACCTTTCCTTCGCCCTCGTTCGTCTTCTTGGAAAGCTCCACCAACGGGGTCTTACCTATCGTTTTCAAAATACTATCAATCTTCATTTCGAAAGCACTTTCTTTAATGTAACGTTTCTAAGCGAAGAGCGAATCGCTTCATTGACATCGCCCCAAATAAGTTTCGGCGCGCATGCGGGCGCTCTTTCACAAGTTTTTTCGCCAAGGCACTCGACAACGCAAATCGGTCCTTGAGCAGCTTCGATGATTTCGAGGAGCGAAATATCCTTCGGCGCTTTGGCGAGACGATATCCGCCTTCGCGCCCTCGAGCGGCGGTTACCATCCCGGCGTCACGCAAGTTCAGGACGAGACGCGAAACGAACTTCTCGCCGATAGCCTGCGACTCGGAGATTTCCTTTAAAGTCCTCGGCTTCTCCTCTGTAGCGTTTTGAGCGATATCGAGGAGAATCCTGAGCGCATATCTTGCTTTGGCCGTCAACTTCATATTAGGTGATTATATCATATACCTCAAATCGCCTCAAGCGATTGAGCGAGATCGGCGATAATGTCGTCGATATGTTCGATACCGATCGAAAGGCGGATAAGCTCGGGCTTAAGTCCCGTCGCTTTCATCTCTTCCTCGGTAAGCTGCGAGTGAGTCGCCGAAGCGGGATGGATGACGAGACTTCTCGCGTCACCGACATTCGCGAGCTGGGAGAAGAGCTTAAGTCCATCGGCGAACTTGATACCTTCCTTAACGCCACCCTTAACACCGAAGACAACCATGCCGCCCGCTCCGTTCGGGAGATACTTCTTCGTGAGCTCTGGGTCGGTCAAGGTCGGATAGTTGACCCATGCGACCTTCGGATGGGCCTTCAAGAACTCCGCGACCTTAAGCGCATTTTCGCTATGACGCGCGATACGAAGAGGAAGCGACTCGACACCCTGGAGGAATATCCAGTTCGCGTCAGGCGACAAGGTCGGGCCCTGATTGCGAAGACCGACCGTACGAAGCCGCGTGATGAAAGCGGCCGGCCCGATCGCCTCTCCCCACTTGATCCCATGGTAGCCGGTATCAGGCTCCGTGAAGAGCGGGAATCGAGGCGCATCCCAGTTAAACTTACCCGCATCGATAACAACGCCGCCGATACCCGCGCCATGTCCTCCGATCCACTTCGAGAGCGAATGAATCACGACATCTGCGCCCCATTCGATCGGATGCTCCAAGATCGGAGTCGAGAATGTCGCGTCGACTACGAGCGGAAGGCCGTGCTTGTGAGCGACTTCGGCATATTTCTCAAGATCCGCAACTCCAAGACCGGGGTTACCGATAGTCTCGACATAAATGAAACGCGTCTTCTCATTGATTGCTGCTTCCACCGCAGCAAAATCGTTGAGATGGGTCCAGCGAACGTGGATATTGTTCGACTGAGGGAGAATCGTATTGAACTGTACAAAAGTACCGCCGTAGACATTGTCGGCCGAGATGAACTCCGAGCCGGTTTCCGCGATATTAGTGACCGTAAAGTAAATCGCCGCTGTTCCCGAAGCGAGCGTCAACGCGCCGATACCTCCTTCGAGCGCGGCAAGACGCTTTTCAAGAACGTCCTCGGTCGGATTCATAAGGCGAGCATAGATATTACCCGCTCTTTTCAAAGCGAAAAGATCCGCGCCATGTTGAGCGTTCTCGAAGTTGAACGCCGTCGTACGATAAACGGGAACCGCGCAAGCGTGCGTCGCAGGATCCCCGTTCCAGCCCGCATGAAGAGCGAGCGTTTCCGCATGTAACTTACCCATCTTCTTTCTCCCTCTCTTAATCTCTACCGATTCGGTAGATAACAGCGCGTAGTATATCATATTCCCTTCTCAATGTCTACTCGCTAAGTAGATTTATTTTCAGCTATCGAGGCTTCCTTTTCAACTCGAACTTATGCTATAATACGAGGCATGTCACATCCCACTATTCTCAGTCGTGTCGAGCTTATGCTCGGCGCTTCTCTCGTCGATAAGTTACGCGCCACGCGCGTAGCGATTATCGGACTCGGAGGCGTCGGTAGCTGGTGCGCCGAGTCGCTCGTTCGCTCGGGTATCGGCGAACTCATGCTTGTCGACTCGGATAAAGTTTCAATCACGAACGTCAATCGTCAGCTGATGGCAACGACGAAAACAGTCGGGCTTTCGAAGGTTTCGGTTCTCGCCGAGCGACTTAAAGAAATCAATCCGGATGTGAAGCTTGATGTCCACGAAACGGTTTACAACGAAGAGAACGCCGCGAGCTTCGATCTCGGCCGTTTCGACTACGTCATCGACGCGATCGATTCCTTAAGCGAGAAAGCATCGCTCATTCGCCACGCACTATCCTTCCCTAATGTAAAGCTTTTCGCGTCGATGGGCGCGGCGCTGAAGATGGACCCGTTTAAGATCCGCGCGAGCGAATTTCGCAAGATCGAAGGCGATGGTCTCGCGCGAGCGCTTCGACAGAAGTTCAAGAAGACGGGGGGATTTCCACGGCGAAAATTCACTTGCGTCTGGAGCGACGAGCATCGCGAAAACTTAGGCGATGCGATTCAACCCGACATCGAAGATAGCTGGGGCGCGAAGAAAGCCCGCATTAACGGCACAATCGCGCACACAACCGCGATTTTCGGCTTCGCGCTCGCCGGGCTTGTCCTTAAGGACATTGAAGAATCTTACGGATGTAAGGGATAAGCGTCGTTTTCACGGCCTCCGCGTTAAGACGATGGCCTCCCGGATAGACCATCGACATCCCCGGATAATAGCGCTCGAACGTCTCGCGATTATCTCCCGCGAGCGGATCCGAGTCTCCGAATAGACCATGGCAAAAGAGCGTCTCAACTTCGTCGATATTATCGAACTGATGCGCTTCCATTTCCTTAAAGCGCTCGATCGTTTCCTTATAGACGTGAAACTCGAGTTCACCATTCTTTCTAGGATTCAGCCATTTGTACTTGCCGACATGGAAGTGCGAGTAAAGCTGTGACATCCTGAACGATGGATTTACGCAAATTCGCTCAACCCCTCGCAGTTGTTGAGCATACATTCCGCCCATCGACGTCCCAATGACGAGAAGCGGCTGTTCCTTTTCGACGAGAGCTCTAATCATCTTGAGCGCCTCGGTCGGCTCAACGGGGATATCCGGCGCGACAATCGAAATACGGTTTTGAATCGACGTGCCAAGAAACTCCTTGCGAAGCATCTCGACCGTTCCGCTCTGGCCCGAAGATCCGAACCCGTGGAGATAGACGATTTTCTTAGAGTCCATTCTGACGAGCGATCAAGGCTTCGCCGCCATACATTTTGCGAAGCTTCGGCTTTTCGATCTTGCCCGTAGGATTGCGAGGAACGGGAGCGAAGATGACCTTGCGAGGACGCTTGTAACGCGGCAAATCGAGGCAGAAATCATTGAATTCCGTTTCGGATAAGGTCATCCCTTCCTTCACTTCGACAATCGCTGCGGCAATTTCACCGAGACGCGCATCGGGAAGACCGATTACCGCAACATCCTTAATCGCTTTATTGGCGCGAAGGAAGTCTTCGATCTGGACAGGATAAAGGTTCTCGCCGCCCGTAATGATCACGTCTTTCGCGCGGTCGACAAGATAAATGAATCCATCGCGCTCTTCGGCCATGTCGCCCGTTAAGAGCCAACCGTCCGGCTTCAAGATTTCGGCCGTCGCCTGAGGATTCTTGTAATATTCACGCATGACGCCGGGGCCCTTGATCGCGAGTTCGCCGACTTCGCCCGGGGCGACTTCTTCCATCGACTGACCCTTCACGATCTTCGTTTCCCAGCCGAAACCGGCCTTGCCGATAGCGCCGACGTGATCGATGTTCTCGACGCCGAGGTGAACGGCACCGGGGCCCGTCGATTCGCTAAGCCCGTAGTTCGTATCATAATCGTGATGCGGGAAAACTTCTTTCCAACGCTTGATCAAGGACGGCGGAACGGGCTGAGCGCCGATATGCATAAGACGCCACTGTGAAAGCGTGTAATCATCGAGCTTCACTTCGCCGCGGTCGATCGCGTCCAAAATGTCCTGAGCCCAAGGAACGAGAAGCCAAACGATCGAGCAGCGCTCTTCGGAAACGGCTCTGAGAATCCACTCGGGCTTCACACCCTTCAATAAGACCGCCTTCGCGCCGACGAGCAAAGAGCCGAACCAGTGCATCTTCGCGCCCGTATGATACAAGGGCGGAATGCAAAGGAAGATATCGTCCTTAGTCTGACCGTGGTGAGCTTGCTCTACTTTGGCCGAATGAAGGAGGCAGTGGTGCTGCAAGACGATCGCCTTCGGAAAGCCGGTCGTGCCCGAAGAAAAGTAAATCGCGGCATCATCGTCCGTCTTCATTTCGACAACGGGCTTCGAGGACGAAGCGTAATCAACGAGCTTTTGGTAACTCAAAGCGAAAGTCGGGCAATCATCCCCGACATACGCGAGCATCTTCACCTTCGGAATGCGCGTAACGATTTGCTCGACGCGCCCCACGAACTCGGGCCCGAAAACAAGGCCTTCGCAATCGGCCAAGTCAAGGCAGTACTTGATTTCATCGGCCGTATAGCGGAAGTTCATCGGAACGGCCATGCAGCCCGCCTTCAAGATGCCGAAATAGATGGGAAGCCATTCGAGGCAATTCATAAGAAGAATCGCGATTTTGTCGCCCTTCTTGTAACCGCGCGCCAAAAGAAGATTCGCGAACTTGTTCGCCTTCTCATCGAACTTCGCCCAAGTCATCTTCGAATAGAACTTGTCGACGGGAGAAGACTCGATAAGCGAATATTCGCGCCAAGTAGTGCGCTTCGCATCGAGCTCCTGAGGATTGATTTCGACGAGAGCGATGTTGTTAGGACGTTCGACCGCCCACTGTTCCAAAAGTTCGCAAATGGTTTCCATTAGAGCTTCTCCATCATGGTTTTGAAAGTGACTTTTTCGGTGAAAGATTGATAATGATCCCAACGCGCGGCGAGGAGCGCTTCCATCTTCGCCTTCGCCCCGCCTTTGAGTAAGGGGCGCGCCGCCTCCAAGGCCGCTGCACGCGCGACAAGGTCTTCTTTTGTCGCGTCGATATAGATTACGCGCCCGGTCGCTTCGGCAACGCGGCGATTCTCGTCTCTCAGGAGCGTCCCGCCGCCCAAAGAAACGACCTTATTCCCGGTCTTGGAAATATCGAGAAGTGTCGCCGCTTCGAGATCACGGAAATACTTTTCACCCTTCTCGGCGAAAATGGTCGGAATAGATGTCCCTTCGCGCTTTTCGATTTCTTCATCGAGGTCGATGAATTCGACGCCGCGCTTTTCGGCGTACTTCTTCCCCAAGGTCGACTTGCCCGAGCCGGGAGCGCCGTAGAAGTAGAGATTCGCATTCATGTAAGCGGAGGCCTTTTTCGCCTGCTCGACAAGCATGAGCCACCCACCGACCGCTATTTTTCCACGCTTCTTGGCATCGGCCAAAAGCATGGTCTCTTCGGGATTGTAGATCAAATCAATTACCGCTTCGGCCTTCGGAAACGATTCCATCGAAACGGGAGCGAAATCGACTTTCGGAAACATTCCGACGGGAGTACCGTTCACGACGAGCGCGGCATCTTGATGACGAGAAAGATTCGTATAGTTATCCTCGCCAGAGCGGGAAATGTTGACGACGGGATCGGCGCCGAGTTCACGAAGGACTACCGCGGCAGTTGTCGCCGCGCCACCCGAGCCGAGAACGACACACTTCTTACCCTTAACGTCGACTCCCGTTTTCTCGACGAGGCAAGCGAACCCGTAGGCGTCGGTATTGTCCCCGAAGAGCTTCCCATCAAGCCCTTTCACGACGACATTGCAGTTCCCGAGTTTTTTGGCAATCGGAGAAACGGCATCGCAAAGCGAGAAAGCTTTTCTTTTATAAGGAATCGTCACATTGATCGCGTCGTAATCCCCATTTTTAAGGAAGCTTTCCACTTCTTCGGGAGTTTTTTCAATAAGCTTATATTCGTAAGAGCCGAGCCCCGCATGAATTTCGGGGGAGCGGCTGTGACCGAGCTTTTCGCCTAAAAGTCCGCACTTCATTTCGAGAGCTCTTTAATGCGCTTGCCTTCTTTCAAAAGCGCCTTTAAAGTTTCGGAGTCGGACGAATCGATAGCGCGCTTAAAAGTTGTAAGACGCTCGATCAAACGCCCGAGGACAATCGAGAGATCGTCCTTATTGGAGAGAAAAAGATCGTTCCAAATATCGGCTTCGACAACGGCGACTCGCGTCATGTCCTGGAAAGAACCCGCGGAGAAACCCATGTGACCGGTCGCAATCGGATCTTGGACATAAGCGGACGAAACGACGTGAGCAAGCTGGCTCGTATAAGCGATCATCTCGTCGTGATGTTCGGGAGTCGTGACGACCACGCGAGCAAAACCGATCGAGAGCATAAGCGATTTAAGTTCCTCGACTTTCTCCGAAGGCGTCCACTCGTAAGGCGTCAAAATCATCGACGCGCCCTTGTAGAGCTTCGCATCGCTCATCGCATAGCCGCAGCGCTCTTTACCGGCCATCGGGTGACCGCCGATATAAGTCCAGTTAGCGCGCTTAGCCGTTTCTTCAAGCTCGGAGAGAACGACGCGCTTAACGCCCGCAACATCGGTAATCAGCGCGCCGGGCTTGAAGTCCGCAGCGTGTTCCCTAATCCAAGGCGCGACCATTAAAGGCGGAAGCGCGACGATGATTAGATCGCACGAGCTGATTAAAGAAGCGTCGGCACCTTTAAGATTAAGCGCCCGGTCGCCTCTTTCGATAAAGGCCTTTTCAAAGGAGCCGCCGATAAGTCCGAGACCACGAATGCCGACGATCATATCGCCTGTTCCTTCCGACGTTCGAGATAGGCATCGAGAATCGCAACCGCTGCCGCCGCTTCGACGACAGGAACGGCGCGCAAAGCGATGCAAGGATCGTGACGACCTTTGATAGACAAAGTCGCGTCTTCCATTTTCGTTAAATCGACGGAAGCTTGGTCTTTGAAAATCGAGGGAGTGGGCTTAATGGCAACACGGAAAACAATCGGCGCGCCCGTCGTAATACCGCCCAAGATTCCACCCGCATTGTTGGTAACGGGCTTAACCTTCCCGTCAACCATACGATAAGGATCGTTATTCTCCGAGCCCTTCATCGAGGCAACCTTGAAGCCCGCTCCGAACTCGAGACCTTTGACGGCGGGAATGCCGAAAACGACTTGGGCAATGCGGTTTTCCATGCCGAGGAACATGGGGTTTCCAAGCCCCGCAGGGCAGCCGACGACTTCACATTCGATAAGCCCACCGACGGAATCACCTTCGGCTTTCGCCTTAAGAATCGTTTCCTTATCGACATTCGCTTTCGCCGAAATCGTTATCCCGAGACGCTTCAAAAGCTGAATCGCGATGCCCCCGACGATGCATAAGGGCGCGGTCAACCGACCCGAGAAATGACCGCCGCCCGCACGATCTTGAAAGCCACCGAATTTAACTTCGGCGGGATAATCGGCGTGGCCGGGACGCGGCAAAATCGCGAGATTGCCGTAGTCCTGAGAACGGGTATTCGTGTTGCGGATAATCGCGGCAATTGGAGAGCCGGTAGTAAAGCCATTCTTAAGCCCGCTCAAGAATTCGGGCTGATCAGGTTCTTTACGGGAAGTCGAAGTCTCGTCACGCCCGGGAGCGCGGCGCTCGAGGAAAGCTTGCAGTTCTTCAAGATCGACTTTACATCCCGCAGGGAGGCCTTCGATATTGACCCCGATTGCCGCGGAGTGAGACTCGCCGAAAATCGAAAAGCGAAGATTCTGACCGAAAGAGCTGCTCATCGAATTACCTCCAAACTGTCGAAATCCTTCCAAAAGCCGGGATAGGACTTGTTGACGACTTGATCATCGTCGACAATCACGGGCCCAGTCGAACCGGTAGCCAAAACCGCCGCGCTCATCGCGATTCGATGATCGTTGCACGTCATGACTTTGCCGCCCGGAAGCGAGGTTTTGCCGCGGACGATAAGCGTATCGCCCTCGATTCGAGCGTCGCCTCCTACCGCGTTAACCATCGCGCAAGTCGACTCGAGGCGGTCGCTTTCTTTGATCCTGAGACGTGCACAATTAACGAAACGCGTTTCACCGGGCGTGAAAGCGGCATGTGCGGCAAGAGCGGGAATCAGATCGGGAACAGGACCCGCATCAACTTCGCGTTCGTTCAAGAGCTTCAAAACGGCTCGATCGCCCTGAGAAGACGAATAGTCTACACCTTCGATATTAACGCCCATCGCAAGGAAGAACGCGGCCTGAGACCAGTCGCCTTCAACCTCGCGGCCGCCTTCGATGGAATACTTTTGGCCACCCTTGATCTTCCAACCAAGTCTCGTGCGCTCGACTTCGATATGAGCGGCCTTTAGCATATTCTCGGTTAAAGTCACGTAAGCAGCCGACTGAAGGCCGCCCTCAATCTGAATTTCGGAGTCCCAATCGGCCATCGGAAGCGCCATCAAAAGGCCCGAAACAAACTGGGAAGAGACATTCCCCGGGATGACGTACAAGCTCTTCTTCTCGAAAGGCATCGTCGGACGCTCGGCTAGTCGCCCTTCACACTTAAACGCACCTTTCGCGCCGAGGACTCCCGCTATCGGAGTCAAAAAACGTAAAGTCGAACCCGACTCGCCACACGGCCAAACGCTCTCGCCTAAGCGCATCGCTTCCAGACACGCGTAAGTCGCAACCGTATCTTTCGAAGGCCCGTAAATCTTCGGCTGCGGGACACCGCTCAAAAAGGCCGCGATGATTTCACGATGAGCAACCGACTTCGAAGACGGCACCCTAATCGTGCCGCGGCGCTTACCGGGAAGAATGATTCGCTCGTTAGCGGCCATTGTCGATCATCTCCTCGACTTTCTCGAGCGGAGTCTTTTGAGTTACACACTTTCCGATCTCGGTCGGAATAACGAAATCGATCGAACCCGCGGATACTTTCTTGTCTCCCATAATCGCGTCGGACATAGCCCCCGTAAAGAGGAGCGACGTCGGATCATAGCCCATCGCGGCAACGAGCGCAACGATACGCTCGCAATCATTCTCCGAAAGAAGCCCGAGCTGTCGAGAGCAACGCGCGGCGAAAGCGATACCGGTCGCAATCGCGTGACCATGCGTCGTTCCGAATCCCGAGAGCTTCTCGATCGCGTGGCCGAAGGTGTGTCCGAGATTAAGAAGCTTTCTGACGCCCCCCTCCTTCTCGTCGATATTCACAATATCGCGCTTCATGCCGATACACTTCGCGATTTCGACTTCTCCGATCTTGCGCTTGGGATTAGCTTCGAGAACGCTGAACAAATCCATATCTCCAAGGATCGCATACTTCAGGACTTCGCCCATTCCGTCCTTGATCCAGATTTCAGGCAGCGTCTCGAGATAACTCAAATCACAGAAAACGGCACGCGGCTGATGAAACGCGCCGACCAAGTTCTTACCCGCTTCAAGATCGACGCCGGTCTTTCCGCCGACCGAAGAGTCGACCATCGCGAGAAGCGAAGTCGGAATCTGGATAAAGTCGATGCCGCGCATGTAGGTTGCCGCGGCAAAGCCCGTCAAGTCACCCGTCACGCCTCCGCCCAAAGCGACAAGAATATCGGTACGAGATAAGCGCTTCTCGGCGAGGAAATTGATAAGCGACGAGTACGTCGCGAGCGTCTTCGACTTTTCCCCCGCTTCGAAAGAGAAAAGCGAAGCTTCGAGGCCCACGCCTCGAAGCTCATTCAATACCTTATCGGCATGGAGAGGCGCGACATTAGAGTCGCTGACTAAGACTACCTTACGAGCTTTCGTCAAGGTAGTCTTAATGAACATCGCAGCCTTATTCGCCGCGCCATAATCGACGACGACTTCGTAAGGGACTCCGGTTTCGACTTTAATGCGCGTCATATTTTTCAGTTATCTTTCAGCGTAAGCGCCGAGGAAGGTGAAGTGTTCGACGTTCGGATCGTTCGTGAAGCCCGCGATAAGCTTGATTACGCGCTTATCGGTCGGGAGCGCCTCAAAATCGAAGATGAAGCGGAATTCGAAGTCGGACCCGGGAACAGGACGCGACTCGAGTTTCGTGAGGTTTACTCCGACTGCGGCAAACTTTACGAGAACATCGGACAAGGCACCGGGGCGATGCGACAAGCTCATCATCATCGAGAACTTGTGAGCGTCGGGATAAATCTCGGCCTTCTTCGAAATGCAGATAAAGCGAGTATAGTTATTCTCGATATCGGCGATATCTTCGGCAATCACTTCAAGACCGTAAAGTTCGGCACATTCACGCGAGCAAATAACCGCGGCATCCTTACGACCCGAGTGAGCGAGGGCTTTCGCGGCAGCCGCCGTATTGGTCGAGGGCGTCGCGCGAATTCCCGCATGATCGCGGAGGAAGTTCGAGCACTGAGCAAGCGCATGCGGGTGAGACATGATTTCCTTCACGTCCGCGAGCTTGACGCCGGGAGCGGCGAGGAGCACATGACGGATGCGAAGCTTCAAAGCCTTCACGATACGGAAGTTGTGCTTCGCCATCAAATCGTAAACGGCCGTCACGCTACCCGCCGTCGAATTCTCAACGGGTAGAACGCCATAGTCGCACATCCCCTTCTCGACCGCGGCAAAAACGTCATCGAAGTTCTTGAAGTAGAAAATCGTCGGGAAGTTGACGATACGGCAAGCGGCCTGCTGAGCATAAGCGCCTTCGACGCCCGTGCAAGCAACGACCGCCTTCGAAGGAAAGCCGTTCTTACCGGCTTCAAGGGCGGCAGTCACCGAGGGCTCGAAACTATCGAGGGCGAGTTCGGAGCGCTGACGACCACGAGAAATCGCCATCATCGTCGTAAAGAGAAGACGAGCTTCGTTCTCAAGATCGTGGCCGACACGCGTCGCTACCTTCGAAAGAATCTCGCGTTCACGCGCGGGATCGGTTACAGGAGCGCCGGACTCCTTCTTCGCGGCGGCGACCTTCGAGGCCGCTTCCATGCGACGAACGAAGAGCTCGACCATTTGGGAGTCGATCTCGTCGATAGTCTTGCGGATATCGGAAAGTTCCATTTCTCTTTTTCGCTCCTTACTTAGCCTGCCAAGCGTGAGGACGAATCGCCATGACGCGCTTCATCGTATCATCGAAGACTTCGGGAGTCTGGGACTGAACACCATCGCAAAGCGCGTGAGGCGGATCGTTGTGGACTTCGATGATAAGCGCATCGGCGCCCATCGCAGTCGCACCCATCGCGCAAGGTTCGACGAGGTGAGCGTAACCGGTCGAATGCGAAGGATCGATGACGATGGGGAGGTGAGAAAGACGCTTCAAAACGGGGATAACCGTCAAGTCGATCGTGTTGCGGGTAGCCGTTTCGAACGTACGAATGCCGCGCTCGCAAAGCATGACGTTCGGGTTACCGGAGGCCATGATGTATTCGGCGCTCATGAGGAGTTCCTGCAAGGTCGCCGACATGCCGCGTTTAAGAAGGATCGGCTTCTTGGTCATCGCGCCGACTTCCTTAAGTAAATCGAAGTTCTGCATATTGCGAGCACCGATCTGGATAACGTCGACATCGTTGAACAAGGGAAGATGCTCGATCGCCATGAGCTCCGTAACGATCGGAAGCCCCGTTTCCTTCTTCGCTTCAAGGAGGATATCAAGGCCCTGCTTGCCGAGACCCTGGAAAGAATAGGGCGAAGTGCGCGGCTTGAACGCGCCACCACGAAGCATCGTCGCACCCGAGGCCTTAACCGACTTCGCAATACCGATCATCTGGTCAATCGATTCGACCGAGCAAGGACCCGCGATAACCTGGAAGTTGCCTCCGCCGATCTTGACGCCGGAGCAATCGATAACGGAATCCATCGGGTGGAACTTGCGGTTCGCGGCCTTGTAGGGCTCCTGAATTCGCTGAACGCGCTCGACGACGCTAAGCGCCTGCACGAGGCCGATATCCATCTTCGCGACATCGCCGACGCAGCCGATAACGGTTTCGCGTTCACCCGCGCTCACATTCGGGGTGATATGACGGGCCTTGAGCCAATTAAGGAGACTATCGACCTGGGACTTTTCAGCATCCTTCTTGAGTATGATGATCATTTTTATTCTCTTCTTTCTTTTGAAATCTTCTTTATCGTTAAATAATGAAACGGCCTTGCTCATGTTTAAGGAGCAGGGCCGTCTTTTTCATAGCATCAAGTTTTCTTAATGTGCGAGACCCTGCTCCGACATAAAGTCGAAGTAGTAATAAAAGTCAAACTTGAGCCAAGTATTCATATTTGAGTTGAATTATACCAAACTGACGCGTTTCCAGTCAAGCCCGTTATAAAACCATTTTGCGCCGCGTTTCGAACTGCCGCGCACAGAGTCTTTTGACAGGATTAACTTCGATTTGCATGATTACGCCCTACCAAGCGACACGCAAAAGAATCGATTATACGACTATGGGATAATACCGGCATTAGTTCAGCGTCTCGAGAAACGAAACTATCGCCGTTATCACCTCGTCCGAACTTATTTCAAGCCAATTAACGCGGCTATTCTTAAGTTTTCCAACAAACGTCCTTGTTGAAAATATCGCCTGAAGCATCTTCATCATTGTTTCGTGATTCGTAACTCTGCAACGCTTATTCTCATATATCAGCGCTTTGATGTATCCCGCTAGGCGAGCACGATCCAATCGTTCTACAAGATAGCACATATCGAAAACATCCTTGGGCCTATTGGACAGTGCACCATGGCGCAACAGACTTAAGAGTTTCTCTGAGAATATCTGTTCCGGAGAGTTTGCCAAAAGTTCTGCAGGACTATTTTCTGCAGAAACGTCAAAAGCAAACTCCACCTGTTCTATCTCTTCTCGTTTATGCACACCGATATCAACCTTGGTACGAATCGCGCGCATGATTGAGCTGTCTTTTACCATTAAATAGATTCTCTTCCCTCGGTAATCCTCATGCTTAAGCTCGATCGGCTTGCCGACCATCTTAAGCGTCAGCTGCGGGATTGCCTTAGCTAATTTGGCAACAAACCGCTCAACCGATTTCTCCGCCAACGAATAATGGATAAAGTCGATATCCATATCCATTGTTGCCCTACGCACGTCTCCCGTTAGTGAACTCATCACGACACCACCCTTAATAGTGCTGTTCGCCTTGAATCCACTCTTGTGCATTGCCCAAAGTACCGCATCGTGTACTACTTTCGCACGCGCCGCATCCGTAGAATAGCCTTCCGATATCAGAGAGTCGATTTGTTCTTTTAAACTCTTCATCAAAACACCTCCGTATCAATAATCGATAGTATGCGATCTCTATGAGGAAAGAGTTCCAAATACTCGGATATCTTTCCCCCTTCAATCTCATCAACATGAGCACGATAATAAGCAACAATCTCCTTATACTGATCAGACGGGAGACGGTTCTTCATCCGTGCGGTCTCAATCAAAAGCCGCTCCTTATCGTAGATCCTTATCTTCGCGTCTTCATACTCTATGATCGTCTTACCCACGTCTAAAACATTCTCGGGAACATAGAATTGGCGGATTCTATCATCTTTTATTGGCTTCGCATGATTTCCCGTTACCAGCGTGTAAGTCTCCGGAATGTAATCGGTCATGTCATAATAGAAGTAGGCACTATCAAATGACACAATCGTAGCCGGATACTTCGCTTGCAATACCTCGACTTCGCTTTCCGCCCCTGTGTCGGAATAAACCCCAACATCCATTTTATGCAAAGCTCCGCTTCTTATCGCCTTTTCTATCTGATAAGGCGACCCGTATCGTTCTTTACAAGCTTTGAAATCGAATAACACAGCTTTGACCTTTCGCAGGATTTATTCTTCCTCAATCCGTCGTTTGGTATAAATTATACTATATTTCCGTTTCCTAAAGCAAGCATGAATTTATTTTTCCATCCCCTTAATCCGCCGCGTTTCGAACTGCCGCGCTCAAAGGTATTTTGACAGGATTAACTTCGATTTGCAGGATTATGCGCTTCGCGCGGCATTGCCGACATATCGTCGGCATTATTTCTTCATCGTCTCGCCGGCCTCGTGGAACTTGATCGCGTTCTGAGTCAATTCTTCTTCCGAAAGTGCACGATTCCAAATACGGACTTCGTTATAAGCAGCATTTGCATCCTCATTCCACGGAGTCCCTGCTGCATACCCCAGATAGAAACCTTTGCCCGCCAATTTTTCCGCTGACACGTGATGGTCAAAATCCTTCTTCCACATCATGTTGCCGGTCGATGCATCCTGAATATAAACATGAACAATGTTCCCTTCACCATCACTTTGCTCAATAACCATTGAGATATGCAATTCGGTATCCAGCGGAATCGGGCATGTTTCGGAAGCAACATAGTTGCTGTCCTTAAGTCTGCAATATACGGTTCCGGGCTGATGGTTCCCCATCGACCACGACATTAATATATCATCATCGGCGAGTCCAATATTAAAGATTCTCCCCCATTCCTTAACGCTTTTCTCCGTTCCCCAAATCTCAATCGTCCATCCGTCATTCCCTGTAAAAAGATCACACCCTAAATCCACATAAGAGCTACCATGTACACCGCCGGCCAAGACTATCTGCTCATCCTCTTGTTTTACCTCTCCAACCAAGCTAGCCGTCCTTCCCCCAACACTATCCTCCAAGGTTCCATTAAAATCCCAGCGGTGGATAAGCCCCTGAGCATTGTCGGGGCTCGCTCTCAACCTACGCAGTTCAGCAAGTTGCGCTTTCATCTCGGCGAGGCTCCGACGCATTTCTTCGCGGCGCTTTTCTTCTAGTAGTTTAGCCTCGCGTTCGGCCCTGCGCTGAGCAAAACTGAGAGAGTTGCCTGATATCCGTTTAAGTAGGCTTTTCCCTCTTTTCGAAGAAGAGGCATTCCTGACAGGACGAATCGGCAAGCCGTCACAGCGACCGGCATAATCAATGAGAAAGGGTTTTCTTTTTGCATCGAACTTCATGCACGAGAAATGCCTTCCATCGGGGTGTGGTGTTGAAGACATACAGTGCCCCTCTTTACCAAGTTCGGCATCAAGACCAACCCCGACATCGGGAAGAAATATGCTTTGGTGCGCAAACTCCCCCCTTCCCTTCACAAGAAGTCCTTCCACACCGTTCCGAGTATTCCACTCCGTGTCGCACTTTTCAATCAACGCGACCAGGTCTTCACGAGTAGGCATACGCCACAGTGCGCCAAGATGTGCAGTAACGGCATCATGCGAGGCGGAAAGATTGCCCGTCGAATCGACATACCCATCTGCCATCAACTGCTCATTACTCTTCTCCCAGACCGGAGTATCTGTGCTGAAGACAAAGTTCGTCTTTAAACCATCTTCGCTATTCCAATGCTCCCCGTCCCACTTATATCCTACCGTATCACCCCACCAAAAATAATAGCCTGCTTCTTCCGGCTTCGTCGCCCCGACATTACACTCCGCCCAATAAGGACCATCTTCCCAAAGCTGCACGCCGCCCAATCCGACATTTTCTTCCACCGCGTCAAACACAAGTGGGATGCCAAGCCATTCCTTCATGCCACGCCAGCTCTTCGCATCAGCGGGAACATGAATCTCCTTCAAATTTGAACAATGATAGAACACCTCATGATTAGCCGACTCTTCTTCTACCGAGGGACGTTCTCCAAGAAATGTAACAAGACGCAACTTAGTACAATTCTTAAACGCGCCAAACTGAATTGTCGTTACATCCTTAGGTAGGGTAATACGCTCCAACTTTGCGCAAGATTCAAAACAATATCGGCGAAGTTTCTTAACTTTCGAAGGAATCGTCACCGAATCGATAGTGTTCACGCAAGCCACAACCTCCCCAAGATTCTTCGTATAAAGGACTCCATCTACAGCGGTGAAATTAGGATTTTCGGCGGCAACTTCAAGATGCGAAAGTTTTGGACAATAGGCAACATTCGCTACTCCTACATTCTGCAACGAAGCGGGCAAGACCAACGTCGTTAACTCATCACATCCCCAAATCGCCGAATTACCAATAGACTCTACACTCTCAGGCAAAACCAAGGATTTTAGCTGTTTGCAACTTCTAAACGCATCATCTTCTATCAAACAAACGCTTTCCGGGATAGTCACAGACTTGAGATTCGGGCAATCCCTAAATGCGCTCAGTTTAATCACACGTAAATCTTTAGGCAATTCCACCGTTTCAAGGCTCTTGCATAGACAAAAAGCATCCCAACCGATGGATCTTACGCTATCGGGGAATTTCACTTCCTTCAATGCATCACAACTGTAAAAAGCGGCTCTAGCTATATGGGTAACCCCATCTGGAATCGTCACTGAAGTCATCCAATTGCAGCGAGCGAATGCGCCCTTGCCAATTGCAGTAACTTTAACGCCTCCCAATGAGGACGGAATCACAAGATTTCCAGTTGGAGTCGGCGATACCGCGCAAGGAAATTTGTCTCCATCGACAATATTCACAATCGTCGCTTCGCCTTTATCTATGCGATAGGACCAAGTATAACCATTACATTCTTCCGTAAACTGCTCGCTACGCTTAACTTGTTTGTCTCGTTTCGCCAACAAAAGCGCCCTACACGTTGCAACATGATCCGTCTTCATATGTGCCGCGAGGCGCATCCCCACGCCATTGTATTTGTTATACTTAGAATTCCACCACCACCATGAAGCCGAACAATTATTGCAAGAATAAGCAAAATCATTAAATGAACATCCCTTCCGCGTCCATTCATCTTTAACGTCATCACCCTCCAACATCCATTCGGTCACATTACCCTGCATATCGTACAAGCCATAGGCATTGGGCATTTTAGTCGCAACGGGATGAGTCATATTATCATTGTTTTCTTGAAGCCAAGCCATATCAAGAATACATCCTTCAACACCGGGTTTGATCCAATATGCCCTCTCGCCCCCACCCATCGCAGCAAAGCGCCATTCCTCATGGGTTGGCAAGGTGAAAACAAAAGGCGAATTCTTCACTTCTTCAAGACTATTAAGCTTCTCCAGAAATGCATCGCAATCCGCTCGACTGATCCATTCGACCGGAAGATCTTCGCCCTTATGCCGCGATTCGTTGAACCCCATAACTGCATCCCATTGCCCCTGAGTAAGCTCCGTTTCCGAAATCCAATAATCTCGATTCGGAATCTTGACCATCCCTTTAATAATCCCCGTAATGGAATTACGCGAAACAGACTTGTCGATGGAGTCCGAATCCCTTTTAGCCCCCTCATCCAAAATCGCCAAATCGATCATGTTCGCAATATTCTTCGCTGAGATGTCGGTAATCGACGATTCGATCTTGTCCAAAGTCTCGATGGCTTTTTCGGCCTTACCGTCCCGTGCATAAAGAATGAAGGCTCCTTTCATAAAGAGGAGTTTCGAGGCCTCATCATCCGCTTTATCGGCTAGTATCATCGCTGAGTCCGCAACCTCGCTACGCGTCATTATCCTAGCCTTAAGTGCCGCGTTCTCGCGGCTAAGCAGCTTACGCACTTTAGGAGCCGCTTGCCGCATCTCATTCTCCGTAGGCATTGCCATCAAGTTCAATCCCGCGCAGGCAATCATCGCCAAAATGGTAAACAATCTGATTTTCATCTCCACCTCCTCAATAAACTATTTTGCTATTAACCGCGTCGACGCTAACTCTAGGTCTCACCGTATAATAATTGACCCCGGTGCCATTATGTAGCTTAACTCTAACCTCATCCATTTGCCGGCCAAGTTCATGTCCCTCATAGTCACGCTCCTCATCTAATTCAACCGTTGTGAACGCAATATCAATAACGGCATCTTCGAGTTGATCCTTCGTCGCCTCAAGACGTCTAACGGAAATCTCAGCTTCCAGATCATCGCCGATTTTGAAGACTTTATAAGCTAGCAGGTCTTCCGGAACCTCGACATGAAGGTCCTTCGCCTCATAATCGTTCTTCATCCATTCTTTTATCTCGCCAATCATTCTATTTACTCTAGAAAGCTTTTCGACACTCAAGGTACCGTGCATGTTAATCGCATAAACTTGCTTGGTCGAAGGAATCGCCGAATAAGTCACCTCCGTACAATAAAACTCCGGCTCATCAAGTCGGCGATACTTGCCGAACGTGATTTCATCAATCTTCAGCTCCTTGGTCTCTTCGCACTCTTTTTTAAGAACCGCAAAAGACCCGTCTTTGAGCTCGTCTCCAATCGAAATACCGCCTATACTGATCATTCCGTATCTTTTAGAAAGCTCGTCGCTTTTCGCAAACTCCGCACATTCTTCCGTAAGCCGATTCACCACATTGGTAAACTCGCCATACATTGGATTGTCAACATATGTCGGCAATTTCACAACACTGCCTACTTTCGCCGCCGTTGTTTTCTTACAAGCGGAAGAATGTATGCTTTTGGGTTTGTATTCGGGTATCGTACCCTTCTGGGAAATTCGCTTTGCAATTTGAGCCGGCTTTGCGTTATCATTATGACACGAGGTCACCATATTGTAATGGGAGATAACGGCCACTCCCGTAGCGCAAAGCCAAGTACATGCGATTGATATCAGTGTCATTTTCATATTTGTCTTCTTTCTGAACGCTTGTTGCGTTCATTGACACTATACGCACGACGCGCTTAAATCTCCCGCGGAAAAATCAACTTTTTTCGTCGGCATACTCCATCTCGACTACTTCAATCATCTTATTAAGACGATTCTTGACCTTATAGACGATGTCCGCAGAAACGCCAAAAGTCTCGATTATCTCTTCAATCGGACGATTTTTCAGCACATAATCGCGATAAATCTGCCGCGTTTGATCTTTCATCGCGACCTTCGTAAGTACATGTTCAACGGCCGCTTCGTGCTTGGCCTTCGCCCAAGTGAGATCGATTTGCGAATACTGCGAGGAAGGCGCGGCAATCTCTTCGGTCAATTCATCAATCGAACAGTGATTCGAGAGGTGGCGCGCTTTATCTTGCCTATAGAGCGAAATGAGCTCATGACGTATCAAAAGCGCGAGAAAAGTCCTGAACTTCGCTTTTTCCGCGTTATATCTTCCTTCTCGAATAACCTCAACAAGCTTAAGGTAAACTTCCTGTACTACATCATCAGGGTCATGAACCTTATCATTAATCTCGACAAAACGACGTATCGCCGGCGTATAAAGATTAAAGAACCTCACCCATGCGGCATCATTGTTCTTGCCGGTTATCTCGACGGCCAACTTTTGTAATAAGGTCAGTGAGGTTGGAGGGAAGAAACTCATTAGCTATCGCTTTCATAAATGCCGCGGAGACCGAACGCGTCATCGAAATCGTCGACATTATTCGATAATGGCTTATTTACGAAGATATAACCACCGATTGCGATGACCACCGAAGAAACCAAGGCAAGAAACCAAAGAGCAGCTCGGCGCAGATTACCCCGTCGTTTTGCCTTTCTGCCGTCAGATGCAACGTCAGGATCCTTACGTAACGTTTCAACGAGAGCCGTCAAGTCCGTCGGGCGATCTAAAGGATTCTCGGCAAGCAACTTCGGCAATACCTCATTCCAACGATATTCAAGGGACTCAAGAAGCGCAAAGACTTTCGATCCGGATTCATACCAGATACCAGTAAGCAAATAAACGAACATCACGCCGAGAGCATAAACATCTGCCGCCGGAGTCGCCTCTTCGCCACGAATGATTTCCGGCGCCATGTAGCCCTGGGTTCCCATGATAAAACGCGGCAAAGCTCCCGCTTCCGTTACCATCGTATTAACGGCATTTACCGCTCCACGTAAACGATTCGAACAAAGTCGCGAAATCCCGAAATCAGAGAGAATCGCGCGCCCATCTTCAGCGAGAAGGACATTACTTAATTTAATATCCCGATGAACAATCCCTTGTGAATGAATGAAGTCAAGTGTACGCGCAAGTTCAGAAAACCATCTAAAGACGCTATCCTCATCGAAATCATCAATCTTTATATCTGCGAGCGAACAAGGATGGCCGCCCTTCGCGAGCACAAGATCCATCACGAAATACAACGTGTTCGTCGCCTCATCGCAACTCAGATCATAAACACGCACGATGTTCCTCGAACGAAGTCGTGCAAGCAGCTTTCCCTCGGTTAAAAACTTCTGCCGCAATGTCTCGACATGGCCGGTAGCAAGCGTAAACGCCTTCAACGCATAATGCACACCGAGTTGCACATGCTCGACTTCGTAGACAACGCCCGTACCGCCCTCACCTAATGAGCGAATCACTCGATAGTTTCCGATTTGTTGTCCGACTTCTAATCGCATACGATTGTCATAACCCTACATTTGGTATATTATATTATACCATTTCAATGCAGCCCCACTCAACAACTATTTGCCGGATTCTGCCGCGGAGCGGCAATTAGCGCGGCATTACTAACGAAAAGAGTTTTGTGCGTCGCTTGGTAGGGCCAAATAATGCCGCGCCACTAACAAAAAGATCAAAATCGCTTTTAGCGACCCGCCGGGGCTTAGCGCTTACTCCCCGACTGAAATTCACACTAAAAAAAATTTGGGGACTGTCCCCGAATATTTTGCCTCTCGGAGGCGCTTCAATTCATTATCGGGAGACGCTCGGGGGACGGTAATATGTTGAGCGGGGGACGGTAATGATTTGAAGCGGTCACGATATTGATTCGAGCCGGTCTCGGTAATGATTCTACCATACCCCGATATTGTAATCTTTCGGGGACTGTCCCCCTCCGGCCTAAGCCCACCTGCGGCGGGCGCAAAAGGAGCGAGCTCAAGACGCTCCTTAGAATTGGGTGAGGCTAGTGACGCGAGGTTGAGTGTTGAGCGAGGCTGAAAGACGAGATGCGGTTCGGCGGATTCGGAAGTCGAGAACAAGTAAGCCTAGGAGGAGTATCCGACGACGAAGGATTGCGCAGTTATCGGCTTCAGAAGCGACCGGGAGCATCGAGGAGAGAAGCCAAGCGAGACCGAGAGCGAAGCGGCAGCTCGCCGAATTCGACCAGGGTGCCATGCGCGGCGAATTTGGCCGCCGTCAGCCGAGCGGACTAGACTAAGAAGATGACTCGCTTGAAGCGGCTCGGGTCGAGACTAATCTAAAGATTGTCGAAACCCGTAGACGCCGAAAGCGAGGCTCTTATCAGTCAGGAGCACGGTTGCGGGCAAATTCGCCGTCACAAGGTAAAGGCACAGGCTAGAGGTGCGCAGGAAAATTTGGGGTCTGTCCCCGTTTTTCTTTTCCTCTCACATTATATCATAAACCCTCTCGAGGATAGCGGCAAGTCTAGGCTAGAGAGGTCTCGACCCTTGGCTAGAAAATCACTTTTCTTTAGCTAGCGCGGCACTTCGCGCTAGTTAGACTACGCGAGTTCTCTAGCTTAGAATCGCGGCCGTGAAAACTAGAGCATATTTTCGAGCTAGCCGAACCTTACGCCGACGCTCAGTAGCCGAGATCTTCGTCGACGAGGATGACTAAAGTCGGCATGCCCGTAGGGCAGCGGTCGAAAATCGCCGTCACCTTGCAGATTCTGTCGGGACTATCGCAATCGAGGCAGACGTCATTGATCGCGCACGGAGTCTTCTTACCTAAGCGGCGGCAATTGGGGCCGCAGGCCTTAGCGTGAATGCGCTCCAAGGCCGCGTCGATTCCGCCTTCGACGATCTTATTCTTGCCGATAACGTAAATCACCTTCTTCGGCCCCGCGATCGACGCGGCGACACGATTGCCGCGCCCGTCGATGTTAACGATGCGCCCGTCGGAGGTTAGGGCATTGGCGGAGAGAAGGAAAAGATCCATTATGAGTTCATGATCGAGAATCTTCTTTCCCGACTTCTCGAGCATATCGCGAACTCCCGATTCTTTAAGCGATTCCGAGCCGCCCCACCCGATGGTCGCGGCACTTTCGGCTTCTTTCGCGATGACTTCGCGAGCTTCGGCGCTCGTCGCGACCGCTATCGCTTCAAAGCCGCGTTTCCTAAGCGCGGCAGCAACTTCGTGGAGCTTATACATGGGGAAAACCTTTCGTAGCGGGTTCTTCTTGTTTCTCTAAAAGAT
Source organism: Kiritimatiellia bacterium (assembly GCA_024405265.1). Classification (GTDB taxonomy): domain Bacteria; phylum Verrucomicrobiota; class Kiritimatiellia; order RFP12; family UBA1067; genus UBA1067. The sequence goes on from JAKSOZ010000007.1 coordinate 44,746, forward strand.
CGCGATAGAAGATAGCCGAGCCGAGAGCCCAGTAGTTAAAGAAAATGATCCAGCCGACAATGGGGACGAAAATCCAAAGTGCCGCGAGCCAGTAAGACATATCGAACTTAAAGAGTCGCCACTTATTACCTTCCATCATCTTGACCGAGCGTTTAAGCGCGGCAAAAGCTCCGCTCGAAGGATCGTCGGCCTTAATAAACCACAGTTGACGATAACGATAAGAAACGACAAGCGCGATTATTATTGAAATAAGGTAAAAAATCATTGCGCTGAGTGCGAGAATAGACGTTCCGGTTTCCAAAGCTTTTGCGGCCAATACCACGGTAGCTACCAATGGTAGAAATACCCAAGCAAGTATCACGAGGCCCATAACCATTTGAGCGAAAAACGCGCGAAAAGGATACAGGTAACCGAGGAATGAGTCGCTTAAAATTCCCCTTTCTTCACCGCGAACAACGCCCAGAAACGCCGCAGCAAGCCCCATCGTCATAACCGCCTGGAAGAGATTGCCGACTAACTGAACGATTCCCTCGGCGCTTTTATTAAAGCCGAATAGCGCATAAAGAGCCACTATGACGCCGATAATGATAAGATATTGCAAAGCTCCTACGCCGAAGAGCTTCCAGATGTGGTTATTCTTCCATAAAAGTGACCAAGCTTCTTCGCGGATTTCTTTCGAACTTCTCATATTATTATCGCTTTCTACCTAAAAAGCCTCAGTATAGCTTCTTGCCGTAAACGAGTATCTTATAAAGATGGAAGAAGTCATTTCGATCATCGATCTTGCGTCCGACCTTGATATATCTCGCCTTGATCGGAGCGAGAATCTCAAGCGTCCACTCATCCTGCACCTTGGTGAAGGTTCCGAGGTGGGTAAACGTCTTGCCGTCTTCGCTCGACCAAATCGAAAGCGGAATCTGACGCGAGGCGTTCTGACGAGAACCGGAGTTCACGATGGTAATCGCCTTGATTTCCGCCGGTCCCGGGAGTTTGACCATCCCCCAAGGCGCCGTTTCTTTTCCCGTATGGAAAGCGTTCCCCTCTCCGAAGCCCTGAGCGGTAAGCGCGTCGCGATATACGATCGGCCAATCCCATGGGCTGGTCGACGAGGTCATGAGCATGCCATCGGGAGAAATGAGCCTGGCGCCCGCCTTTTCCGTCGGCCAAGACCTATCGGTCGGTTTAGGTTTAAGTTCACTCGAAAACTTATCGAGGATCGCGTAAACTTGATGGAACATTTCGATATCGCCCGATTTCGAAGCGGTCAGAAGCATTTCTTTGTAATCGATCGCCGAGCCCGTCTTCTCGACGCTCGCGGCGACGATACCGATAAAGCGTCGCGTCGATTCCTCGTCGCGCACCAGATTCGTCGAGCCCCAATTGACCGCCTGACGATAAAAGCTCTTGGTTCCGGCTTGACCATCGAGAGCCGCGTCGAGAATCGCCCAATTGGCCTCCGCGTCATTCGCGAAGAGTTGCTTAAGCGGATTCAAAGCGATTTCATCGAAATATCCCGCCTCGGCGACCTCATACGAGCCCTCTTTCATCGTCTTCAGCGCCTTAACCGCCGCGTTCAGCTTCGCTTCGCGATTAGTGAGCTTCTTAAGATACGGAAGATAAAGCTGAAAACCTTCGCTCGGCATCGTCGAGAACGTCTCACGAACTGCCGCGGCGTAAGGCTCGTACGCCTCAATCGGAGCTTTGGCGCGCTCGAGCGCGTTGAACCAGGCGACCGCCGCGCACCAGTTGCCGGGCACCTTCCTCATCGCCTCTTCATACTTCCCCTGCCAACGAAGCCTCTCGGCCGCCATACGGTCGGGATGCGCGTAATAAAGCTGCTGCTCGTTCGCCGCGGCGAAGCCTCCGCCTCCGAGCGAATTGTGCGGACCCGTATGACCGGTTACCGAATAAGCGACGTTCCAACGATCTTTCTCATAATCCCAGAGCATGTACGCGCAGTGACCGGGCTGACCCGCCGAGAACGCGCGAATACCATGAGTCTCGGCGATATGCGCGCCGAAATTCGAAAGCGAACCGCAAACGCCTCCGACGTAAAAGCGGCGCTTTTGCATGACATCTCGATGCTCCCAGGGCCTGTAGTACATGGGTCCCTGAACACTTTCGCCGAAGCAGTTGTCCATTCGATAGGAGCACTGCCAGCACATCCCGCCATACTCCGCCGGCGCGACGTTCTTGACGAAATTATGGCTCCAGCGAAGATCTTCGATCGTGAGCCAGGAATTCTGCCCGAAGCCTACGACCTCGCGCCACTTTCGGACGTCATAGTTCTTCGTCTCGGCGATAAGCGAGCCGTCTTTGAGCCAATCGCGATAGAGCGCATAAGCTTGGACGAGCCACTCCTCGTCTCTATCGTAGCCATGGTTCAGCGCAAGCGCGGTCGCGACGTTGCGCGCGGCTTTATCGTTCAAAATCGAGCCGTCGTCATTGAATACGAGCGTATCGAGCGTCTTCAAAGCTTTCGCGGCGTTCCCGAGATTATCGTTCATGCCTTGCCAAGCCTGACAGCTCCAAGGCCCCGAACCCGCGAACTCCTCCGTCCACTCCGTATCGGCGAAGAAGCGTTCGAGGAATTCGCGCCCTCCCTCCTTCGCGCCGATTTCGTTAATCGTATCCTCGCCGACGACCGAGCGAATGTATTTCGCCGCGAGGCCGTCGTTAGGAGCGAGGCCCGAGAAAGCGGCTGAAGCACGCATCTTCAAAACTCTACGCGCGATTTTGAGTTCACCCGCCTTCGCCTCGTTCACATGAAGCGTGATCGTCTGGATCGCAACGCCGCTCGGGAGTTCGAATTCGAACGGAGGCGTGAGTTTAAGATAAGTTCCGGACTCGACGTTAATCTCGATCGCCGAAATCTTCGCCGCGCCCTTCACGTCGATCGTATAGAAGCCGGGTTCGCGGAAAGCTCTGTCGACGCCGTACTTGATGGTCGTCGTCGGAACGGTAAGTTCGCCGTCTTTCCACGGCCAATAAAGCGAAAGCGGAGCGACGCCGCGCAAGTTCAAATAGCCCATCGCCGCCGTTCCCCAGAAAGAGGTTTCGTCGACTTCGACTACGCCCTTCAGCAGCGCGTTCATTTCGTCCGTCTTCGCCTTATCGTCGCGATAAAGCGCGAAACGAGCCATGTCCTGAAGTTGGGAAGAGCCGCGAATCGTCGAGAGGAGAGCTTCGCCTTCTTTGATCTTACCTTCCTTGCGAAGCTCGCTTATTTTGCCTACGCTTTCGATACCGGGAGCGTAAGTGATTGCGGGAGTATAGGTGGGAACGAACTTGGGCGCGGCAAAAGCGCCCAAACTCGCCAGCGTGAGCATCGCGCCTACGCTGAAGCGTTTGATATTCGTTTTCATGGCGCTATTGTAGCATAATCCCGAAGCGCCGTCAAATAGTCTTACGGGCCTACCACGCCGAAGATCGCGTCATGATCCGAGAGTTCTTCGGCGGAAATTCTGATCGTCCGCCCCTTCGCTTCCAGCCCACGAACGAAGATATAATCCAGGAGCGAATTTCCCCAGCGTTTGTTCGGGTGACTGTAACGCTCAGCTTCCGGCATCAACCTCGAGAAATCGACAAACCCGAATTTCTCCAAATCGGCAAATATCGTTTCATCGGCGAATTCCTTTTTATCGCGATCGGAATTGAAATCACCTCCGATAATTACCGACGCTACCTTCCGCTTCTTTTTCCCGGCTCGCTCAAGTAAATCTTCGATAGCGATCGCACGTTTTGCCGCGTTTTCTTTCTTCAAAGCCGCGTTCGTCGCGCCGTAATTCGATTTCAAATGTACGGCGTAGACCTCCGTCGTAATCGAACCGGGGAAGATAAGTGTAGAAAAAGCGGTTCCACGCGGCGCTTTTACCTTCTTTTTCGCAGGCCAAACGCCCCAGCCGGCGTCGACCACGGGAAGCGTCGTGATGATCGCGTCCTGTTGTTGGTCGAAGCGGTCTCGCCTACGATAGCGCGAAACGCTCGCAACGTGCAAATTCGGCTTCGACATGCGTTCGACGAGGTTCGAAACGACCTCGGGAGAGCGCATTTCATTTAAGATGATGACGACGTCATTGGTTCCGCCTTCATCAAGCGCGGCGATTCCCTTGGAAAGCATTTCCGCAGCGGCACTCATAGTCGCTTCCTCGACTTTCGGGTGCGCACGATGTTCGGCACGACCGGATGGAAACCAATTTCCATTCCACGTACCGATAATTACCGCGGCTAGTATAAGTTTAATCATCGCTCAAGATAAACTTTATTATACCATATTTCCAACGCGCTCAAAATGTCAAGTTACATGATAATCATACTCAAGTCACACGTAAACGGACTCGCGCACACATGTAAACCATTCTCAAGTTACATGTAACTTGGCGCTTACTCACATGTAACTTGGGCTTAAGTTACATGTGACTTGACGTTAAGTCACATGTAAGTAAGACTTTCCACGTCCTAACCGAAACACTTTTAATGCCATCAAACTACTTCATCAAAGATGTTGATTGCATCTTCGTCAAGAAGCATGCTGACACGTCGAACCGTTATCACATAAATCACATCTTCTTTAGTTCGATAAATCAGTCGAAAGTTCTTCTTGACGATTACTTCTCTATAAGGCAACGACGGAAATTCAGGAAGCTTGCGGCCCATTGCGGGAAATTCCACGAGCCCTTCCGCCGCCTCAATAATCCTATCGACCCATTTCATTGCAATATCCAAACAAGACTCCGTTGCAATGTATCGCGCTTGGTCCCGCAGGCAATCACGCGCAAATTCAGTCCATACTACCCTCATGAGCTTTAGATCCCCAAAGAAGACAATACCGACTCACGAACTTCACCGGAGGAAAGCACACGACCGGCCTGAATATCTTGCTCACCTTTATAGAGCTCCATTGCAAGATCCGCCTTGTCCAAGAGTTCCTGATAATCATTCACATCAAGAAACACCGTCGAAGCCCGCCCGTTTTGAGTAACAACCACGGGACGATGCGTGGTTCTCGTCTGGGTCATTAGACGAGTTACATCCGACCTAAAGGACGAAAGCGGAACAATATCTTCAGCAAAATTAACTCGCGGCATAGCATCTTCTCCAATCTTGTTACAAGATATTTTACCATATTCTGTAATCTTGGTCAAGCACTACTGAATCGTTACTGAACTCATTCTGAACCCAATCTGAGTCCATACTGCATTCTTAGGGAGTCGTTCGGGAGTTCTTGGGGAGTCGTTCGGGAGTTCTTCGGGAGTTTGTTTATCTTGCTAATCGCAAGAACATCCTCGCCCAGTCCGAAAAACAAACACTTATCTACCATTTCACAATTTGCCACGTTTCGAAGTGCCGCGCACAAGGTTGCGTTCCTTAAAACGCTACCTATCATTTACTAAATCGCAACGTATCGTTTTACCAAGCGCTACCTATCGTTTCCTTATTCGTTACTTATCCTTTTCTTTTTGAACCTAGATATCAATGTCCTTCATCCCTGGACTGTCGGTTGACTATCGGTCATGCACAATCAAACTTTCCGAATCGTTTCTGAACTATTACTGAATCAATACTGAATCGTTACTGAATCAAAACTGAATTCAACCGGAAACGAAATCCGCGACAAATTAGACAAAACGCCTAATCTGCCGCGGAATCTTACCAATTATGCCATTACTTAAGTTCGATAACTAGCTTATAGAGATGCGCGGAGGTTTTGAGTCCTTCTACTGGGGCAAGCTCAACCTTCGCATTCGGGTATTTCGCCTGAATTGCCTCAACTGCCTCGGCAGGATCGGTAGCAAGCTTGCTCATATCGATATTCTCAATTTCCGCTTCGACCTGCTCCTGAATCGCCTCTTCCGTCGCATCCGGAGCCAAGCCCAAGATAAACGCGTTCACATTCGCCGCGCTCGGATTCGAAACCCCATGCTTCTTGACCCACTCATCGAACGCCTCTTTAATCTTCTCGGCGACATGCTCTAGCGCCGAAGGACGCGTCGCGGCAGGTGTCCAGACTACATTTCGTATCCAAACACAATCTTCTCCGTTACTGTCGGACTCATCCTTAATGTACATCCAGGTGGCATTGCCCTTTGCAACATCCATTTCAACCTTAGTCCATGATTTCTCCCCAAAGAAGTCTATTTCCGTCTCATCATTAGAGAAGTTCGCATAATCTACTGCATATTCTTTGCCCTTATTAATAAGCGACTCGCAGCTAACCTTCCACTCAAACGACAATTTACCTCCACTAGGAAGTGTCGCCTGTAGCCAACTCTGCGCATCATCACCAATCACTCCACTTCTCATCACATATTTCCCATCCACCAAATCGCGCTTCCATGCCGCATCGCCTCCCGTCGTGAACTCCAACTCGGATTCAAGGATTTCGTTAATCGTCCAAGGAGCGCGTACGGTCGACTTCTCTACGACCTCGCTATCGAACCAATCTTCCGCAATCGCTATTGCCTTTATCGTTAATGATCCCTCGACCTCAAATCCGTCTTCATACTTCAAGCTCGACGAGCTCGGCTCCGTTCCATCAATCGTATAATAGATGACTGCGTCTTCATTGTCACATGTTATTACGACTTCGGTCTTCTCGGTATCATACCACTCCGCAACTTCGATCTTCGGGCTCGAGAGGATCTTCTCCGTCCAAACTGCCGCGAAGCTGACTTCTCCGGCGATTGAGTACTTATCACCCGGCTGATAAACCTGAGTGCCATCCGTCCAACCTGCGAACGAATGCTTGGGGAGTCTCGCCTCGCCGATTTCAGGCAACTCGATCTCACGACGAAGCGCCGTTTCAATCGCGCTCGGCATCGTACCGACAACGCCTTCCCCTCCGACAAAACCGACCGACATCGGGGTATAGGTGCTGACAACCGTCGCTTCTTCAACCTCGCTATCGAAGTAATCTTCCTTGATAGCAATTGCCTTGATTGTCACGGATCCCGCAACTTCAAACGCGCCCTCGTAACGCGTACCATTCTCCTCGCTCGGATCCGATCCGTCGATCGTATAATAGATGGTCACTTCGTCATCAATGGCCGTGATTTTAACGACTGTCGTCGGTTCGTCATGTTCCGTAGCGACAGAGATTATCGGCATATTTAGCGTTTTGGCAATCCAAACTGCGGTGAACTGCACATCACTTTGAGGAACAAAACCGGTTCCCGCAGCATAGACATTTCCATTAAGCGACCAACCGCCGAAAGAATGCTTGGCTAACGACGCCTCGCCGATTCCGGCTAGATTAACCGAACCACCCGAAATGACCTGCTGTGTTACAGGGACATTGCCGTTTCCACCATTCAGATCGAAAGAGACTTCTAAGACCTCCGTCCAAATCGGCTTCACAACCATATCTTGCGCGTCAACCGTAAGCTTCTCTCCGGGCAGATAGATCTTGTCGCCATACTTCCAACCCGCGAAAACATGCCTCTCGTACGTCACCTCGCCAAGCTCCGGAAGTTCAATCTCATAGCCCGCCGAGCTGACGACACGCTCAGGAAGCGTGCCGACGATTTCTTCATCCGCGGCAAAATCGACATACGCGGCAAATGAGAACTTGACGCCATCGACCCACGCGCAATCATCGCCGGGATACTCGGCATCATCCGCATCGTCTTTTACATACTTCCATGTTATCGTATGAGATCCCTTCGTAGTTACAGAAACGACAACCTTCGTCCAGGGCGTCTCACCGTCCGCTTGAGTATACACCTCTCCGTCAAGCCAACATTCGACATGATCACAGAAAAACTCCTCCAAGTCATCATACTCGCACGAGGTCTTCCACCAAAACTCGAATACACCATCACCTTCAAAGGTAGCGGTCATTATCGACTCGCCGTTATTCCCTATCTTACCGCTCTTCATAGAAGGCGTTCCATCCTCCCCAAGCTCTTCTACATCCAAAAGCCAAGGCGCCGCGCCGCTTGTCTGAACCTCTACGGGTCCACATCCTTCTCCCGTTTGAACAATAGCCGCATTCACGCTCGGCAAGTAACGTTCGCTTGCGACTTCGCTGACTCTAACCCCACGCAAAAATGCCGCGGCCTTTATTGTCGTATCGGCAGAGACCACGTAGGCAAAGCGCTTCTCATACTTCGAGCTATCCTTAGTCGGCTCGGAGCCATCGGTCGTATACCTGACCTCCGTCTCATATCCGGCAATTCCGGAATATGTCATCGTTATCGTCGCACGTCCATTAACAACCTTACTCTCAGGTGTAATGGAGATCTTCGGCAGATTCTCGAGGCGATCGAGAATCGTAAACTGACGCGTAATCATGCCCTTATAATTGCCGCAACCCGTAATTGTAAGCGACGCTTCCCCGATTTGGGCATTGTTCAAGTACGAGACATTATAATCCTTGCCGTTCTTAAGCTCAACTCCAAGTCCCTCATCCGTGATACTGACCGAAGGATATTTTGCCGCGCCATCGTAGAAGAAGACATCCTGCGAAAGTGCCGCGCTGAAGTCGCTCAAATCACGCGCGGTGATTGTGAGCGTCTTCGTCGAATCGACAGTGGTCACATAAGTATAATTGTAATAGTCATCGCTTGCGAAACGCTTGATCGTGCCCTTCGCCTTTGCAGAGTACGCTCCCGCATTGACCGCACTCGTCGTTCCGGTGACTTCGACATCTATCTCATCTACATCTTCGGCAATGATCGTCGAAATCGACTTCTCCGTTCCATCGTATGCAAACGCGGCGCTACTAGGCGACCACGCGAAAATATCCTTCCTCGTATCTTCCGCAACAACAGAACCCTTTGTGATTAAGAAGCTCCCGGTGTAGGTGCCGATATAGTCTCCTTTGCCGCGGACAATCACTTTAGCGGTGCCGACCTTGTCATTATCGACATACTCGACCGTAAAGTCCTGTCCTTCTACCAATTCGCCGCGTCCTTCGACAGTAACCATCACCTTCGGAGTCGGCGCCGCGCCCTTCCATGCGACAGTCGTATCATGGCTGAACCTTGGCATTGGCTGAGGACCTTCCGTATCACCAAAATTCACGAGAAGCGTTGAGTTAAATTTGACGACCACATCACCAATCGTTCCCGCAGGTATCTTATCAACCTTCTCACCATTTATCGTCCACCCATCAAAGCGGAAGGTTGAAGCCCTCGTCCCATCCGGAAGCTCCGAACCGAAGCTATAATCGGCAATTTCCGGAAGCGCACAATCCTCATTATAGGAATAAGTCTCGGGTAACTCATACCCCAGCGCTGCTGGATAGTTCGCGTAAGTAATGGTATATGTGTTCGGCGCGCAAATCGGCCTGACAATCGTATTCGTCATAATCGGTTCTTCCAAATCACGATCCCATCCAACGAAATGCCAACCATCTTTCACTATGACATTTGGCGCGTGTGGAACAACGTCACCCTCATCAACTATATAAGACAAGTCATCTCCAGAGCTATACGACCAATTTTCTCCGGTAAGGAATTCAACGGTGTATGTATAAATATCAGGATCGATTACAATTCGTTGCGTGTATCTATCGGAATGATAATCACTGCTATACCAAATATTACATATAAGATCGATTTCGCGGTTTTGGCGCACTCGCCACTCTTCTGCACACGGCGTAATAAACTCGAAAGTCTGGACCTTCTCGTCAACAGTCCAAGAATTCCAATCAAACGAATAGATATCTATGCTTGAGCCATCTAAGTTATAATACACATTCTCTTGCGACCGATCCCAATAATAATTATGTGGATCACGAACAATGTTTTGGAAAACAGTCTTGTAGCTTATTCTTAAGACATCACCCGATTTGACCCCAATATATTCTGGAGAGTTATAGTTGTTTGTATAAGATTCATAAGACGTCCCATAATACGAATTCTGAACTCTATCTCTAAATTCATATTCGCCTCGAGGAATATCATGCACACGTATCTCGCGAGTTTCTTCTGGGATATCAAGCCAAATAGTATACGAATCTTCAAATAGTGAATATGAAAACTCAATTTCCAAATGATCTAAGTTATCGTATTCCGTTAATACACAACTCCAATATAATGTCTCGCCAAAATAAAAGACTGCACCAACTGCCTCATTTGCGCGCTGATTAGTTATATCATATCCAACAATCTTTGCAGACCATGTATCTTGTTCGCTACTGTAATTATCGAAGGACTGCATTAAATTCCTAAGCTCGGGATTAACCGTTCCCTGAACCCGATAGCAAGCATTTGAGACATCGTAAAACGCATCAGTAATCTCAAATAAATCACCACTAATACTTCCCCATTGCCATACATCAGATAACAGAAATTCGTTGAAATTTCGTTTCTTAAGTATCGGCGAAGTTTCTATATCCCCAGTCACACAACTGATCGACGGTTCCCAATGCGAAAACTCCATCCATGGGACATAGCACATTACTTGTGGCGAATATGCGGTATGCCCGTATTTGACATCCTTCTCAACATATTCCTCGCACCAATATCCATTGTCGTCACACATATCGCAATCATGCGAGGATTTATACTTAACGGTAAAAGACAGCGCTGACACATCCTCGTCCATAACAACAATTTGTTGCGCTTTATTGAACGGACTAGCATTTTCCGCATTCCCGACGGCCTGACGCACTTGTTCGGGATAATTCGTCTCTAATACGTCTATAACTGTGTATGAGAAGGCACCATCTTTAAATTCTTTTACATTCCCACCAATAATTAGATGCTGAATATGCTTAACGCCACTCAGAGCATTACCATCAATAACAGCCACATTGGAGGTAATTTCTAACACAGAACCATCCCCAATGTAGTCAAACAAGACACCATTCACGATAACAAGACCACTCGCATCTGCAAGACCTCGACATCCTTTAAACGCGCTTCCGCCAATTTCATGAAGACAACTAGGTATATTAATTGTTGTAAGCGAACTGCAACCGTCAAACGCACACAACCCAATCGTCGTCACACTATTCGGTATCGTTATCGACGTAAGCGAACGGCAATAGTAAAACGCATAATCGCCAATCGAGGTCACGCCGTAAGGAATCGTTATCGAGGCAAGCGAACTGCAATAGTAAAACGCACCAGGCCCAATCGCTGTCACGCTATCGGGGATAGTTACCGATGTTAGCGAACTGCAATACGAAAACGCATCAGACCCAATCGCTGTCACGCTATCGGGGATAGTTACTGATGTTAGCGAATTACAACCGTCAAACGCAGACCGGCCTATTGATGTCACACAATCAGGAATTTTAACATCCCCATTAACACCTAACAAAACTGTCTTTCCATCTTTAGAGCATAGCATTTTGTTGATTGAGCGGAAACGCGGATTATTATCTCCGACAATAAATTCCATTCGCGAACTGCAGTCGCTAAACACACCCGCCCCTATAGTTGTAACACTATCAGGGATCGTGATCGTTGTCAGCGAACTACAACGATAAAACGCATAATCGCCAATTGAGGTCACACCATCAGGGATCGTGATCGAGGCAAGCGAACTGCAATAGTAAAACGCAGAATCGCCAATCGAGGTCACGCCATCAGGAATCGTTATCGAGGCAAGCGAACTGCAATAGTAAAACGCCCGCTTTCCAATCGTCGTCGCACTATTCGGTATCGTCACAGACTTTAGCGAACTGCAATATTCAAACGCACTCGACCCAATCGTCGTCACGCTATTCGGTATCGTTATCGAGGTAAGCGAACTACAATCGGAGAACGCCCCTGACCCGATCGTCGTCACACTATTCGGAATCGTGATCGACGTAAGCGAACTGCAACCGCGAAACGCCTCCGACCCAATCTCCGTCACGCTATTCGGTATCGTCACGGACGTAAGCGAACTACAATAGGAGAACGCCCCTGACCCAATCGTCGTCACGCTATCGGGTATCGTCACCGACGTAAGCGAACTGCAATCCGCAAACGCATTCGATCCAATCGTCGTCACGCTATCGGGAATCGTGACAGAAGAAGGACAATTCCCTTTATACTTATAAAGGCATCCGTTCCCTAGGATAACTAAACCATCCGGCTGATTATTATAGAACGGCGTTCCGTAAAACGCACTCGACCCGATCGTCGTCACGCTATCCGGTATCGTAATCGAAATAAGCGAACTGCAATCTATAAACGCACAATTCCCAATCGTCGTCACACTATACCCGCCAAGTGTCGATGGAATCGTAAGCGAGCCGGAATATACATTGGAATACTGAGAAGCGTACGACCCGCGATAGGTAATCTCGGCATTATAGCCACCATTCCCATCGTCAATAAGATTAAAATACCAAGTTACGCCATCAACCGTGGCCTCATACTGATTCGCCCAAGCCCCCGCGGCAAAGAGCGCGGCAAAAATAAACGCGATAAGTTTCTTCATGTCAGATCCTCCAAATCTCATGCGCAGTGAACGCCGTGGAAGAATCCGTGCATGAAAAAAGAGCGCATTTTCTCTCATGCACTCTGTCGAAGCCCTACCACAGGCATACTGTGAATACACGAAGAGACAATGCGCCCACAATGGGCGCATCATCCACTTACATGCCGTCCACAGATTGAAATAGTGGTAGTATTTCGACAGAACGACTTGTTAGCGTTGACGCTAAATTGTTTTGCCGCGGAATTCACCGCGCATCCGGCAGGATTTCTCCCCCACCGAACGTTTGATATTGTACCATATTCCCGCTTGAGTTGGAAGCGCAAAGACTCAAAAATCTACATAGCTAAAAGAAGATCCCACAGCATCACCACGGGACTTGTATGGCCTTCAAAATATCTCAGGCTTATGTCAATTCAGCTTCAAGCTCTTCGATCGACGGTAGATCACTCTTGAATTGTTCGGGGATAATGCCACTCAGCTCATAATCAGAAACAGCAAGCGGCATGTCGACTTTATTTACCATGTATTTAGCAAGAACCGAGTTCTTGCCTTTGCAAACCAATAGCCCCATTGCAGGATTGTCTCCCGGACGATTAAGCGTCAAATCTACAGCAGCTACATACCCCTGAAGCTGCCCGAGATCCGCTGGTTCAAACTCACCCAACTTCACTTCGACAACAAAGTAACGATGGAGCGGGATGAAATAAAACAGAAGATCGATTTGCTTGTCCTCTCCACCGACAACCATCGGATATTCGCGCCCTACGAAAGAAAAGCCCTTGCCCATTTCGACTAGGAGCTTCTCAACATTGGCGGTCATCGCACGCTTGAGCATGTCCTCATTGTACTTTGGCGTAAGACCTTGGACATCGAAGATGTACGGATCTTTGGTCAGTTGCTGTGCGAGATCTCCATCAGGTTTTGCGAGGACTTCCCGAAAATTCGAAATCGCCTTACCTTCTCGCCCGTAAAGATCGGTCGAAATCCAATTTAAAAGCGAGTTGCGACTCCAATTATTCTCAATCGTCTTCTCTACATAAAAAAGCGCCTTCTCTACATTTCCGCTGCACTTGTTCATGATGAGGACATGGTGACCCCAAGGAATCTTGACTAGTTTTTCAACAAGTTGTTGAATCGCAGTATTATTCGAATTTTCGTCATTTTCGAAAGTTAGCACATTATTAGCTAGCGAAGAATAGAACTTGTAGAAACCACGAATATAGTAAAGGTTTTGCGCGGAGAAACACTTTGATCCGGGAATCTCACGACGAAGGTCATGAGAAAGTTGCTCAAGCGCTTTCATAGAGAGCGATTTGCCATTCTCTCGCGCGAAAATATCACGACCAAGCTTCCAATAAAACTCCAAAAGAGCACGATTTACCGAAACTGCAGCCTTAATTTGCGTCGCTCGAAAGCCAGCCTTAAGTTCGGCAATCCAGTTCAGATATTCAGTTCCTGTAAGCAACTCATTCATAGCATTATTCGTTAAGTTTTTCAAGTATTATATCATATTTTCGCTTTAGTTGAAAGCAGAAAGGTTGTTCAAAAAATTGCCACGGGAGAAATGGCGCTATTTAAGCGCGAGGTAGATCGCGGCGACCACCGATGAAGCTAGCGCGCTGAAAAATAAATCTCAGCACGCTGAAAAGCAAATCTCAGCACGCTGAAAAGGAAATCTCAGCGCGCTGAAAAACAGAAGTCAGCACGCTTAGAACTCCAACTGAGCGTGCTCAGAATCACAAGCGAGCACGCTGATAAACAGATCACACACCGAAGTCCTCGCTCGCCAACACTCCCGAAACTTCAAACCTCGGTTTGGTTCCCCCCACACCCCCTTCCGTCTCTCTAATGGCGGGAGACGGAGTCTGTCCCCGTACCGAAAAATCGCCTCAAGCGGTAACAGCTTCAATCAGCGTGCTCATCGCCTATTGATCAGCCCGCTCACTCGCGCGAGTGAGCCCGCTCATTCTCTTGAGTGAGCCTGCCCATCGGACACCGATCAGCCCGCCCATCGCCTACCAATCAACGCGCTCATCGGCTCGAGTGAGCCCGCCCATTGCTCACATCGGCTAAGGCACCTAACCAGGAACGTACCCGCCATGTGAAAAAGCGTACTGCGTTTTCAAATCTTCTCTGTAGAGCGCGATGTGTCAAAATTATGGGAAACATGGTCTGACCTTCCGTCTCATAATTTTGACACATCAAAACATCAAGTAAATTACATTATTAAACGCATTTCATGCGCAATTCTGATTGAGTCTTTACCCTTCTAACACGGCGGCGTGGTTCGCACCACTAAGCTACTCCGTTCAGGAGAAGCGCGAAAAGAGCGAATAGCCGCAACGCGGCAAAAGAAACGCACCGAAGAAGTAGGTGAGGCTAGTGACGCAAGGTTGAGCGTTGAGCTGAGTGATTGAGAGCGTTTCGGTTCGGCTAGAAAGCGTTTAG
>JAKSOZ010000008.1 GCA_024405265.1 Kiritimatiellia bacterium
TCTGCCCCGTTCCGGCAAGTCCTGAAAGCGTATCTTGCGAAACGCCTTGTCCCTTGCGAATAGCCCGAACAAATGCTCTGAGGTCGGCTATAGTATTTATCTTTTTCATTACCGCTCGGTATTATATCATATATCAGTAAAAGAAGCAATGTATCAGATCGGCGGCGCAATTCTTCATCGAATGAACGTCACTGGGAGTTTTGGGAATCGAGCAGGTGAGATTCAAATAGGCAACCTTCCAATGATTCGACCCGTCAACACGTCTTATCCCAAACTCTTCCATTTTCCTGAAGACTTCACGCGGCACCTTGCCGTCTGTCTTGGCTAAGAGCATGCGAACCGTCTTAGCGCAACATAACAATCGACCGGACGCATGATTCTTTGCCAAGAACTCTTGCAAAAGCTCCCGATGCCTCACATTCCGACATTTCGCATCCAAGGTCTTCAGGTAATTCTTAATCGCAATAAGAATATGGTCGTGAACTTCGCCTTCAAAGCCCTCCTCCGGCATATCAAACAAAGTTGACATCGAACGCGTCTTAGTCGTCGCTACCGCCCCTTCAGCACCCTCAAGTCGCTTTATCAAATTTGCCTTCTGTTCCTCGATTACTTCTCGCTCACGAATCAATCGATCTATTTCATCTTTGTGCGATTCATTCATCGCCTTCTCAATCTCTCCTTTGGCAACTCCCCGCGCCCGTCAAAACGCCGGCATGGCGGGGCTACCCGCCATGCCGAGGGATTAGCTTACTTGCCGTTTTTAGCCGCAGCTGCCTGCGCACGGGCGCCAAAAGTACCTTTCGGTGTCATTCCACCGTTCGATTTACAAGTCGCGCTCTGAATACGCGCAGCCGCAGCACTAGTCATTTTTGCCATTGTCTTATTTCCTTTCGTATATCTTCCGCCCCACCAGGAGCGAAATATGCGAGTATTATACCACTGATGGACAATAAACAAAAAAAAATGTCGGAATTTTTTCAACCCCGACACATATATGCTTATTATATCACCTATTTGACGATTATTTCAGTTTATCAGGACCATACTCTCGGACAATTTCCAAAATATCTTCATCGAAATCATCAGCTCTATGACGTTCTGCCGCCTTTATTAACGATGATTCATGGCCGCACTCATAAGCACCTTTCCCAGCTTTTATCCAATTATGCGTAATAATAGTTTTAGCGAGCAAATCCTTTGACACACAAGATTCCTCATTATTCAAATACACGTATATTTGCGCTTTCTGCACTGGCGTTAATTGCTTACCTCGAGGGCCTGACTTGCCGCCATTGATCTCTTTTTCAGAAGCCTTGCATTCTCGATTGCTCCTGCGATATCCACGCACTTCCGCTGCAGACGCCAATATATTGCCTTCTTTTAACTGACGCTCCGTATCATCTTCTAAAACCCGAATAGCAAATGCCGCTTTAGCTGCTTGAAATGGCAACAAACTTGCCGTATTGTAAACAAACTCATCCTTCTCTCCAAGCGTTGGGCGAATTTCTTTTTCATGCAGTCTAATTGCCTCACAAACCTGCGAAGCAAAGAGGTTAAGCGCCATTTGCAAGAGTCGCAACTCCCTACATTGTCTGATCGAACAAAAATCTTCAATAATAGATTCTACTTTCGTCCTAACATGCTCAAATTCCGACAAATAGATATCAAACCCATAATCAACCTGATATAATCTACAACCAAATCGGTACAAAGCCCCTATTAATCCTGTAGGAATACAAAGCGGATAGTAATCTATTTCTCCCTTAATGAAAAAATCCTTATCACACAACAAATCCGATATACAGGGCTTAGTCTGTTCCGTCTTACAATGAATTCGATACCACGATTTTCGATCCTCAAAAGCCTTTCTCATATCATCAGCTAACCGAGACGCTCTTTCTAGATAATAGCGAGCATGTTTATCACAGTTTACGGCCTCTTCCGGAGAAAAATCTCGTGAGATTTCTACTATACGACCATTACTCATTCTCAACGGAGTAGACATTTTATTTACTTATTGTATGACAGATTTACCCAAGTCTTTCGCTTGTCATTCAACCTCGACTTTGCGAGTCGTAGTGACGAGCGGACGACCTACTCCTCCGCGGCACTTTACCAAGAGACGATACGAGCCGGGCTCGAGCGTGGACGGCGGAAACGCGACTCGAATCGTATTGTGATCATTGGAGAGGATGTTCGCACGAAGGAGCGTTTCATCCTTCGCATCAATGAGAAACACTCCTTCATCCGCGGCGGTTTTATCGATAAGACAATTCGAAGTGTTAACGACAATCTGAGATCCGTCCTGCCTGATAAGGCACATGCTCTTCACTCCATTCTGCTGCACCTCATAAATCTTCGGCGCCGCCTTGTCCGTTTCGTTAATCGGCGTAAGCGTCGCTACCACTGACTTAAGCGCAGCGGTCGGCGTAATACTGACTTGAAGCGGATTCTTATCGGGGTCATAAGGAGCGTTCGCGCGCTCGACCGTTCCGACCATCTTGATCGAAACCGAGAAATTCTTGAAATTAAGCCGATTGCCCGCGGCAACTTGCGCGGCGATGAAATCATCGACAGACGCGAGCTGATAACGCGCATCAGCTTCCGAAATATGCTTACTCAAAGCAAACTCACGCGCCATTCCATCGAGATTGAGAACAGCATTGTGCGTGACATGTCCCGTATAAGAAGCATCCGTGCGAAGAAACTTGCTCCTAAGGAGCGCTAGCGTGTATTTGATATTCATGGAGGATATTATACCATATTCCTCGTCCAAGCGCAATCTCGCCTTAGGCGACATGTCAAACTCGCCTTAGGCGACTTCACTAACTCGCCTTAGGCAACATTATCAACTCGCCTTAGGCAACATACATAACTCGCCTAAGGCGACATACACAACTCGCCTAAGGCAACACACTCCATCCGCCTTAGGCGACCTTCACCAAACGCCTAAGGCAACGCGCTAAGCCCTCCATCCTATTAATCACACACCTTCTCAGCGTGAAATGACATAACCGAAGAAAACTGCGAGAAGTCCGGCGAGAACCGAAGCGAGAACATAAAGGGCTGCGGCAAGATAGTGCGAGGATTCGATCAGGCGAAGTGTTTCATTGGAGAAAGTCGAGAACGTCGTAAAGCCTCCGCAGAAACCGACAACGAGCACAAGCCGCAGCGTTTCGGCGCTCGCGCCGCCCGAAAAGCGTGCGAGCAATCCGGAGAAAAGTCCGATCAGAAACGAACCTGCAATATTGACGGAGAGAGTCGCGAACGGAAACCCTCCGGCTGTGGGAATAAGCGTCCCGACGAGGTATCTCACGACTCCGCCAGCGGCACTTCCCAATGCGACTAAAAGAATATTCATTAGACGACGGACGTTGACAATTTTAAGCGATCGAAGTAGCCGAACAGGGTGCCCTTAAGATATGCGAGGGCAATATCCGGACGGCGATTACGAATCGCGACGAACCCATAATAAACCGCCGAAAGCGGCGCGAAAATGAAATACACGCTTAAACGCGGCAAAAACGGGAAATGACGACGCGCGAAGCGAAGACGATTGCGCGCGAAATGATAAGTTCGTCCAGGCTTTTCGATCCCAAGCATTCTAAGCGCGCTTGAACAACCTTGTTCAAGCGTTCCGTAATGATGGACACGCGCTTGAGTCGTGAAAAACGCGGAACACCCCTTCTCTACTATCCGATAGCCGAAATCCGATTCTTCATAAGTGATCGAATACGACTCGTCAAAGCCATCGACAGCCTCAAACGCCTGACGCGCGACCATAAAAGCGTTAGGCGCGCACTTGGTAGGATATAAAGTCGGCGATTCAGGGAGCTCGCTTAAAGGAATATCATGAATCGGGTCCGCCGGCATCGAAGTCCAAGGATTGAAGACGCTACCTAAAGTCCAAACAAGATTATCCTTACCTTCTCGGTGATTAATCGAAATCGGAGCGACAAACCCGATTTTATCATCAGACTCGAAAACCGAGACAAGCTCGGCTAAAGCGTTCTTTTCAATGATATTATCATCATCAAGAAAGAGAATATACTTACCTCCAGTCGAAAGCGCGCCTCGATTGCGATTAACCGAGGGTCCGAAGTTTCTTTCACTTTCGAGAATCCTGACGCGCGTCTCCAAAGCGAACGCGGCACGTAGCTTCTCAAGCGTATCATCCGTCGAAGCATCGTCCACGACGACGATCTCCTTTTCGGGGTAATCGGCTTCAAGCACGCTTTTAACGCATCGCACCACCATCTCGGCGCGATTGTGAGTAGGGATGACGACGGAGATAAGCTTGCTTACTCCCAAGGCATCTTCTCCTTCTCGGCCAAATAAATCTTGTTCTCCGGGCGAAAAGTCATATCGGTCTGAGGAACGACCTTACCGATTTCGGACAAGAAGCCGATCGAAACGCCGACGTTATACTTAGCGCCTAAATCGACATCAAGAACGTGTCCGTCGGGATAGTGAAGTTCGATTATAATCGGAAGTTTACCGGGCGATCGCATCGCGGCAGCACGAATCTCGTTTACCTTAGTCCGAATATCGGGATCGGAATAATGCATCTTGATTCGCAGCGCCTTCGAAACGAGCGGGAGCGCCACCTCAAGCGGATAAACTTCTCGCGCGGAGAAACTTAAGTCGCCGACCATCGGGTTCAGTTTATGAGGATCTTCCTTCGCGTAAGTCACGCGATAGGCGATTTCGCCTGATACGAGAACCAACTGATCGACTTTCGACTCCACTTCTTGCTGAGCCGCCGCTTCCCAGACCTTCGCGAAAGCCGTAGCTTCGCCGCGGCCTTTACCATCGTCAAGCACAAGGATCGCCCACTTCATTCCTACCGAGCCATCAGGACGAGGCTTCGGCGTCTTTACCGACAAGGACTCGAGGATTCCCACCACTCTAACATCAAGTTTCTTCGTCAAAATCGGATCGATGTGCTTCTTAAGCACATTCTTTTCTTTCGTGATCGCATGATTGAACTTCTCTTTGTCATTCCAGGACACTTCGCCCTTCGCTCTCACGACAGCACGAGCGAGTCCTTTCAAAATCCAGTCACTCGATTCTGCCTTCTTGAGCAGCGCTTCGACGGAATTGTTCTCCTCCGCTTGATCGAGCTCTTCATCAATAACGCCATTTTCACCGCCTAAATCTTCACCCTCACCTTGACCATCACCTAACTCTTCCCCTTGACCCTCTGCCTTGACCTCTTTACGCTCGATTTGACTCAAATCAAAAGGATAAGTTTCGACTTCATCTTTGCCTTTCGAAAGCATCACAATCGACATTTCATCAATCAGCTTCTTGCAGGCATTAAGCGGATGTCCCGAGATGTACACGCCGAGCAAATCGCGCTCGTTCTTCAGATCTTCCGCAGGCGAAAACGTAGGAGTATTGTTCGCCAGTTGCTGATCAGTCGAGAAATCTTCTTCGGCATCGAAAACATCGAAGAAGCTTGACTGAGCGGAAGCCTTTTCCTTCGCGCGCGACTGCGCTTTCTTAAGCGCGAATTCGATGTTATGATAAAGTTTCCCGCGGTTCGGTTCCAAGGTCGAAAACGCGCCCGTTCGAGTCAAGTTCTCAAGAACGCGCTTATTGACGGCGTTAGAGCCCGCGAGACGCATACAGAAGTCGAGAAAGCCCTTGTAAGGACCGTTCGCCTTACGCTCCGCAACGATCACTTCCGCGGCAAGCGTGCCGACGCCCTTGATACCGCCGAGACCATAGCGAATACCCTTCGCGTCCTTTGTAGGGACGAATCTCGCGCCCGATTCGTTCACATCGGGAAGTTCGAGCTTGAGCCCCATTTCCTGAGCTTCGGCAACGAAGCCGGGGAGCTTATCGAAGTTACCGATTTCGGAAGAAATCTGGGCGCACATGAATTCCGCGGGATAGTGGGCTTTCATGTAGCCGGTCTGATAAGCGACCCAAGCGTAGCAGACGGCGTGAGACTTGTTGAACGCGTAGGAAGCGAAAGCTTCCCAGTCTTTCCAAATCTTTTCGATAAGTTCGCGAGCGAGCGTCTCGTCTTTCCACTTGTCGACGCGGAACTCGGGGTTTCTAAGGCAACCATCGATGAACTTCGTCTTAAGCTCGTTCATGATGTCCATGAGCTTCTTACCCATCGCCTTACGAAGCTTATCTGATTCGCCGCGCGTGAAGCCCGCGAGTAAGCGCGAAAGAAGCATGACCTGTTCCTGATAGACGGTAACGCCGTAAGTATCCTTAAGGTACTTTTCCATCAGCGGATGGTCGTAGGTAATCTCTTCCGTCCCCTGCTTACGCGCGACGAAGCGAGGGATGTAGTCCATCGGGCCCGGGCGATAGAGAGCGTTCATGGCGACGAGGTCGGTAAGCTTCGTCGGCTGGAGCGCCTTGAGCCACTTCTTCATGCCCGGAGATTCAAACTGGAAAAGACCCGTAGTTTCACCGCGCCCGAAAAGCTCGTAAGTCTCTTCGTCATCGTCGGGAATAAAATCGGGGTCGAGCTCGATGCCGCGCTCTTTAAGCAGCGAGACGCACTCCTTTTCGACGGTCAAAGTCTTAAGCCCCAAGAAGTCCATCTTAAGGAGGCCGACGGGTTCCACGAAGTGACCGTCATATTGAGTCGTCAAGAGCTTATCACCTTGACTTTCATCTTCACCTTTCTTCTTCCCGCCCTTCTCAGGAGTCGGCATAACGGGCAAAGTCTCAATCAAAGGATCGCGCGAAATGATGATGCCGCAGGCATGGACGCCCGGCTGACGAATCGAGCCCTCGAGATTCGCCGCGCGTTCCATAAGCTTATGAACGACGGGGTCTTCGGAGTTGAAGGCCGCTTCCAAATCGGGACTTTCGCCGCGCGCTTTCTTGAAGTCGATCTTAGGCGTATCGGGAACGAAAGAGGCGAGACGGTTCGTATCCTTAAGCGGATAGTCCATCACGCGCCCGACGTCTTTAATCGCGGATTTCGCCGCCATCTGGCCGAAGGTCACGATATGAGCGACATGATCGGCACCGTACTTCTTCGTCACGAACTCGATCACGCGTTCACGTCCCGAGTCGTCGAAGTCGACGTCGATATCAGGCATCGAAATTCGGTCGGGGTTAAGGAAGCGTTCGAAAAGGAGGTCGTACTTCAAGGGGTCGACGTTCGTGATCCCGAGCGCGTAAGCTACCGCGCTACCTGCCGCGGAACCACGCCCCGGGCCGACCCAAACTCCCATTTTGCGGGCGTTGTCGATGTAGTCATGAACAATCAGGAAGTAGCCGGGGAAGCCCATCGTACGAATCGTATCGAGTTCGAATTGGACGCGGTCGACCGTATCTTTCGGGAGATTCTCGCCCCAGCGACGATGCGCACCCGCCCAAACGAGCGAAGCGAGGTATTCCGCTTCGAACTGAATACGAATGACCTTATCGTAACCGCCGAGCTTTTTGACGCGGCCTTCAGGGTACATCACGGTCAGAGTCTCTTCGTCGTACTTCTTACGAGTATCTTCTTCGGTGCCGAACGAAAGCGGGATCTCGAACTTCGGCATGATAGGGTCGGAGTCAAGCTTATATTCTTCGATTAAATCGGCAACTTCGCGAGTGTTGGTGATAAGCTCGGGATTCTCCTTGAAGAGTTCCCGCATTTCCTCTTCGCTCTTGAAGTACTCTTCGCCAGTATAAATCATTCGATTCTCATCGGACATCTTCTTGCCCGTCGAAAGCGCGAGAAGAACGTCATGCGAATCATCGTCGTCCTTATTGAGGAAGTGTACGTCGTTAGTCGCGATTACGCGAATATCGAGCTTTTTCCCAAGCTCAAGCATCCCTTTAACGACCTTGACCTGATCCTCATAGAGCTCCGCAAAGTCCTGCATCGCACGAACGGGGATGCCCGCCCCATGCTTAGTGGACTTATGAAGCATCACTTCGAGCGAGTAGTCGCTGCCGAAAAGCGACTTGTACCACTTCGCGATTTTCTCCGCTTCTTCCATCGAGCCGCGCCGAATCGCATCCGAAACTTCTCCCGCGATGCAAGCGGAAGAACAATGAAGTCCTTCGTGGTACTTCTCCAAAAGCGCATGATCGATACGCGGATGATAATACATCCCGTGAATATGCGCTTCGGAAATAAGGCGAACGAGATTTAAGTACCCGGTCTTGTTTTTCGCATGAAGGCAGAGATGGAAGCGTCGCTCGCTTTTATCGCGCTCCAAATAATTCCCGCTCGTGACATACGCCTCACAGCCGAGAATCGGCTTAATAGGAGGGACTTCCCCGAATTTCTTCTTCTTCGAATAGCACTGATCGTAAAACGCTTTCAGCGCGAAGAGGTTGCCGTGGTCGGTTACTGCGAGAGCGGGAAGCCCCGCTTTACGCGCCTTGTAGACCAAAGGCGCAATCTGGCACTGGCCGTCAAGAAGCGAGTAAGTCGTGTGTAGATGAAGATGGACGAAATCGGACATAAATCAATTACGTTTAAAAATGAGAATACCAACGGCGAGCATTACGAGCGTCATGCCGACGAAAAGGCGGAGCGAGAGCGCTTCACCGAACGTGAAAAAGCCGATAATGACGGCAGTAACCGGTTCGACCGCGCCGAGAATCGCCGTAGGCGTAGGGCCAAGGCGCTTCGTCGAAATCGTCATAAAGATCAAGGAAAGGAGCGTCGGGACGATGGCGAGACCGATTGCTACGATCCAATGCAGCGGAGTGTGAGGGAGCTTAAACGCGGTAGGGCCACCTTCCAAGAAGGCGCCGGTAGCGATGCCGATAAAGCAGAAGAAAAGTACCCAAAAAGTCAATGTCGAGATCGGAACGCGCTTGATATTCGTCTGATTGACGACGACGATGTAAATCGCATAAGCGAGAGCGGAGATGATAACGACGATAAGCCCTTTCGCAAGCGGAGTTAAGCCATGGTCAAAAAGAAGCGCCGAGGTTGAAGTTCCCGAGTGAAGCGAGAGTTCGGCGATGCCGATAAACGCGACGATAAAAGCAAGCGTCGAGCGAACGGTCAGCCGTTCCTTAAAGAAGATCGCCATAAGCGCCGCGACGAAGATCGGATAGGAATAGACCATCGTCGAAGCGATACCGACATCCATAAGCTTGAAAGAATGATAGAACGTAAACGACGAAATGGCGAAAAGGATGCCTAAAATCGCCGAAATACGAAAGCCGACGATATCGAGAACGAACTTACCCTTGGTGGCGACGATATAGGCGGCCAAAAGCGCCGCTCCGAGCCCGAAGCGATACATGAGAACCGTGCCGACATCATAGCCGGAATTGAAGAGCACCTTGCAGAAAGCGTTGGCACCATAGCAAATCGCCGAGAGGATGCCCGCGACATAACCCCAAATAAGCAAAAGACGTTTTAAGACTTTGTAATTCATTTTTTAAGAAACGCGCTTACGAGCGCAGTAGAGGGAGCGACGAGAACCAAGCCGAAACTGCCGACCAAGGTCTTAACTAACTCCGCCGAGACGAGAGTGGAATTGAGAAATTCAAGCGGAGACGTCCCCTCCGCGGCAAAAACCATCAGTAGCGTCAGATATCCGCCCGAATAGGCGAGTAGCAACGTCGTCGTCATTGTCCCGACAACCGCGCGGCCGACCCGAAGACCGGACTTCATAAGCTCAAAGCGGGAAAGCGTGGGATTGTGGAAGCGAACCTCCTCTATTGCGGAGGCAATATCCATCGCAAGATCCATAACCGCTCCCGAGGAAGCGAGAATCACCGAACCGACGAAAATGTTCGGAATCGAAAGACCGTAAAAGCCCGAATACATGAGCGTTTGAACGAACGGCATCGTCGCGCCGTTTACATGCATCGCTCTCGAAAAGACTTCGGCGAGAACGAGAGAAGCACCGATTCCGAGAAGCGAGCCCAAGGATGCCGAAAGCGCCTTGCGGGTAAAGCCGCCTACGAGAATCATAATGACAAAAGTCAAAAACGCGACGACGCCAAACGAGACGAGCCGAGGATCAAGCCCGTTCAAGCACGCGGGGATAAGCACCTTCCAAATCGCAACCAACGAAAACACGAAGGAAAAGAGCGCCTTAAGCCCCGTAGCTCCCGCAAAGGCAATCAGGAAAAACGCGAAAAGCGCGAATAAGACGAAAAGCTGAGTTATACGATAATGATCCTTAGCGATTATCGGCTCCGGACCCTTCGTCACGAGCGCCTTGTCCCCGACTTCGAACTTCTTATCGAACTCTAGCTGACCGCGCAACTGATTAACGGCAGAAATGGGGGCAGGAGAATGGGTCGAGGGAACGGTTACTTTCAGCTTCTGAGTGCCGAATTCGATAAGCCCTTGAGTCTGGACATCGGAATTGTCGACTTCAACGACCGTCGCAACCTCGCTTCCCCCGGAGACACTCTCCGTCAAGCGCGGCGCATTAGGGAGGCAAAGCATCGCTCCCCCGAGCACAACCAAAGCAATAATATGAAGAAACTCCTTCACTCTAACCACTAGCCACTAATCACTAATCACTTATTCCGCACGATTTCCTTTAGGATTCGTGCGATATCGGTATTATCCATAAAGCCGATGAATTTGTCGGCATTGCGCCCCATCGCAGTCGTAAGTACGGGAAGCGCGGTATGAGTGTTCGAGGTCCAAGCAAGACCGGACTTGTGAGAGACGAGAAGTTTCACCGCCGTCGGCAAAGCGCCGTTTCGGTCACGATTCCACGCGCTTTCGAGCTCGCCGCGATCCTTATCTTCCATACCGAAGTTCTCTTTCAAGAACGCGAAACATTCATTGAAGTCTTTGAACTTACCGGAGCGAATCTGTTCGGTCAAATAATCGGCCGAGCACTTCTGCTTCGCAAGCTTGTCCATATAAAGATTGTACCCTGTCCCCGCAAAGCCCATCGTCATACCGCCCGTCTCATGGTCACCCGTAACCACAATCAAGGTATCGGGATGAGACTTCGCCCACTTGATTGCCGTTTTGACCGCGTCATCAAGCGCGAGAACATCGTGAAGATTCGCCGCAGGATCGTTCGCATGGCCGGCGTAGTCGATCTTGCCCGCTTCGATCATGAAGAAAAAGCCCTTGTCGTTCTCAAGCACTTCGAGCCCTTTCGCGGTAATCTCGGCCAAGGTGGGTTTATCTTTCCATTTTGCCGCGTCAATCGAATACGGCATTTCCTGAGTCGAAGCGACGAACCAGGCCTTGTCTCCCTTCTTAAGCGCGTCGAAGGCCTTGCGATCGTGATCGATAAACTTGTAGCCCGCCTTGGGAGCGAGTTCGTAGAGGTCGCCGCGATACCCGGGATAGTTCTTGTCGTTGCGATTCATGGCGCCGCCACCCGCGAAGAAGTCGAAGCCCGAGTCGAGGAGGTCGAGTCCAAGTCCATAACCTTCGCCGCGATGATTGCGATGCCCATAGAAACCCGAGGGCGTCGCGTGGTTGATGGTAACCGTCGTCGCAATACCGACCTTTCTCCCCGCCTTCTTCGCTTCATAAGCAATCGAATAAACGCTCTTATGGTTGGGATCGACCCCGATAGCGCCGTTATAAGTCTTTACTCCGCAGGCAATGGCGGTAGCCGACGCAGCGGAATCGGTAACGAGATTCGACGCACTGCAAGTTCTCATCGTCGCTTGGTGCGGCATGCGGTTGATGACGAGCGGAGCATGACCGGCATAGCGTGCGAATTCGTCGGCGACCATACGCTGCGGAGTCGACATTCCATCACCGATAAAGAGAATCACGTTAGTCGCGGCGAGTAGAAAGAAATTCATAAATATACCTCCATATCTTTCGGGACAGGTGCGATAAATTCCATTTGTTTATTTAAAACCGGATGCCAGAGCTTAAGCTTGTAGGCGTGAAGCATCTGGCGCAGGGGAACAGGCGAAAGCTGTTTATCGAGCGCGGACTTCCCGTAAACCTTATCTCCGATTACGGGACAATTCAAGGACGCCATGTGTACACGAATCTGGTGAGTTCGCCCGGTTTCAATCCGGCACTCTATAAGAGAGGTCTGAGAGGTTCGAGAGGTTAGCTTCCAATTAGTGATAGCTTTCTTCCCGCCCTTATCGACAATAGCCATTTTCTTTCGGTCGACGGGATGGCGACCGATCAGATTCTCGATTCGTCCCGCATCAAGGCGCGGGCGCGAATGGCAAACGGCGAGATAAGTCTTTTCGATATTGACGTGGGAAGCGAAAGCTTTGACGAGACCATCCATCGCTTTCTGAGATTTAGCGACGACCATCACGCCGCTCGTTTCCTGGTCGAGGCGATGAACGATTCCGGGGCGCGCGACTCCGCCGATTCCGGACAAGGCGGGGCAATGAAATAAAAGCGCGTTAACCAAAGTCCCCGTATAGTGACCGGGAGCCGGGTGAACGACCATCCCGGGCGCTTTATTAAGAACGAGCATATCCTCATCTTCGAAAAGAATCTCGAGCGGGATATCCTCGGGTAAAGGAATCGCGGGGACAGGCGGCGGGATGGTAACATCGATCTCGTCTTTTTCGGGATCGACTTTCATCCCCGCCTTTTCCGCTACCGCCCCGTTGACGGTAACGAAGCCTGATTTGATAAGTCCCTCGATACGCGACCGAGAGAAGTCTGGATGCGTATCGAGAATGGCCTTATCGAGCCGCATTGCGCGCTTCGAGCTCCTTGCGATACTGAGCGAGATCGACCGCCTTGCGAGCAACGCCGGTCTTGACGGCAGCTTCGGCAACCGCGTACGAAACTTCGACGAAGAGACGCTTGTCGAACGGCTTCGGGATAATGTAAGAGTCGCCGAAGACAAGCTTTTCGTTCGGGAAGAGCGCCTGAACTTCGTCGGTAATCGGCTCTTGGGCGAGCTTCGCAAGAGCGTGCGCGGCAGCGACCTTCATCTCCTTGTTGATGGTCGTAGCGCGAACATCGAGAGCGCCGCGGAAGAGATACGGGAAGCCGAGGACGTTGTTGATCTGGTTCGGATAGTCGGAGCGACCCGTAACCATGATGTAACGCTTACCTTCAAGCGCCTTGGCGACGACCTCGGGATGAATTTCGGGGTCAGGGTTCGCCATCGCGAAAATGGCCGGGAATTCGCCCATCTTCTTGACGTCTTCGCCATCGAGAACATTCGCCGCGCTGACACCGATGAAGACGTCTGCGCCGACGATCGCTTCTTTTAAGGTCTTCGCCGTGGTCGTAACCGCGTGCTTAGTCTTAAAGGCGTTAAGGTCGGTACGGTCCGTCGAGATAACGCCCTTCGAGTCACACATCGTGACGTTCTTGACGCCTGCAGCCTTGCACATTTCGCAAATGCGAATACCGGCGGCACCCGCGCCGTTCATGACGATCTTGAGATCTTCGAGCTTCTTCCCGGCGAGTTTAGCATAATTCATGACGCCAGAGAGCGAGATGACCGCCGTGCCCCACTGGTCATCGTGGAAAACGGGGATATCAAGCGCGGCGTCGAGCGTATCGTCGGTCTCGAAGCGAGCAGGCGCAGCAGTATCTTCGAGATTGATGCCGCCATGCATGGGAGCATCCGCCATAACCGCGTCGATAACGCGCTGAGGATCGGTCTTACCTTCGTTCTTACCGTCCTTACGGCAGTGATTGACGGGCATCGGCCAAGCGTCAACGTCGCCGAACGCCTTGAAAAGAACGGCCTTACCTTCCATAACCGGAATCGACGCCGAAGCACCGAGATCGCCAAGACCGAGAATCGCCGTACCGTCCGAAACGACGGCAACAAGATTCGACTTCGCGGTAATGTCGAAAACGCTCGAGGGATTCGCAGCGATTTCTTTCACCGCATGCGCGACGCCGGGAGTATAGGCGAGGCAGAGGTCGTCAGCCGTTTTGAGGGGCTTGGGGAGCGTGAGCGCAACCTTGCCGCCCTGGTGGAACTTGAGAACTTCTTCTTTACCGTACTTAGCCATATTACATTATTTCCTTTTCGTTGAAATTGAAGTGAGTCACTTTTACCTTAGAGTTTTTAAGCATATCCTTGATGACGCCGAGCCATTCCTCATCGATTTCACAGGCGATCACGACTTGATCGGCATTGACGGCGTTGATGATTTCGGGAGCTTCCGAAAGCGTTCCCATAATCTTGATTCCGCCGATATATTTGCCTCTGAGCGTAATATCGTCATCGATAATGCCGACGATAATGCGGTCGTTGGTCGTCGAGCGGCGAACGAGCTCACGACGGAACGCCTTGTAGCGAAGTCCCGCGCCATAAACGAGAACACGGCTTACATCCTTGCGTGACTTGAGGCTGGCACAATCAAGCGCGTACAAAGTGTCGCGAACAAAAGCGCGAAGGAAGCGAATCGAAACGAGAAATACCGCCGATAAAAGGAAGAAGATCAAGACCGAACCGATCGGATTCCCCGTATGGAAACGCGGAATATAGTAGATTATGACGGACGAGGCGACCGTGCCGAAAAACGCCGCGAGAATAAGACGGATATAATTCGAAAGCATTGCCCTTGACCATGTCGTGCGATATGTATTCATCACGAACAGGAAGAAAAGCATTGTCGTCAAGCGGATTGTAAACGCCGTCTTGAGGAGATCGGCATTGATGTCGATATTGAAGATGAAGACATAAACGAGATACGCTAGACCAATCATCACAATATCTGCGATAAGATGCAAGGGCGTAGTGAAACGCGCGATTCTGCGGCGCATCTTGTGGCTCTTGTCGTGAGCCATAGTATTCAAGAGTTTACCCGCGTCGTAAAGCTCAATTTGCGCCATATCCTTAAAAATAACGACCGAGGCGATTGCGATAGCGAGAAGCCACATACCGCCCGCCTTCGACTGAAGCGCCATACCGGCAAGCCCGAAAGCGACGGCAATCACGGCAATCGCATACAAAGTCCAAGCAGCCTTGCGCTGATTGAGCCCGGAAGAACGAAGGATGCGGTGATGAAGATGGTCTTTGTCGGCGGTCATCACCTCTCCCTGCCCCTTCTCCCCAACTGCGGTTTTCTTAAGGAGGATATGACGAATCGAGCGGCGGAGAATAGCGAGCGACGTATCGAAGATCGGCACCCCCATCGCCAGAATCGGCACACCTACCGAAACGAGGAACGAGTTCGGGCTACGACCGATAAGCGGCATCACCGAAACGAGAAAGCCGATATACATCGAACCCGAATCACCGAGGAAGATACTGGCGGGGTGATAGTTGTAACGAAGAAACGCGAGAAGTCCTCCGATAAGCGCGAAATATGCGATCGTCATATCGCCGCGTCCGACAAAGAACAAGGCGCCCGACATACCCAAAGTCGCAATCAAAGCAAGCCCCGAAGCGAGCCCATCAAGCCCATCGATAAGATTGAAAGCGTTAATCGCGCCCGTAATCCAAAAAACGGTGAAGATACAATCGAGATAGGCGGGAAGCGCGGGAAACATCGACTTAAAGCCGACTCCCGCCCAGCCCCATGCGGCTAAAGCGATTAAGAGTTGGCCTAAGAGTTTCAACTTCGGAGGAAGCGAATATTTATCATCGACGATTCCCAAAAGCGCGATTGAAACGGCAAGAGCGGTAATCTTGTAGCCGGTAGCGGACGCAAAACCGAGAATCGGACCTAAAGTCAAGTAAGTCGCGGTAACGCCGAGCATAACCGCCATACCGCCTCCGCGCGGAATGGGGACAATATTGATTCTACGAGGATCGGGCTTATCGACCATACCGAGCTTACGATTAACTTCGCGAACTATCGGCGTCAAGATAAGAGTCAAAACGAACGCCATCAAAAAGACATAAAGGTAAGGAAGGATAACGTTAATCATTCTACCACCTCTTTCAACTTCGTGAGGAACGACGAAAGCGCCTTTTCATCAGCACTGTATGCGTTCACGGTTACCATGTGCCAACGATCGATTCGAGAAAGAATAGAGCGATCCCAGACATCCTGCAAAATGCGACGCGTATGAGACGAGGTATGGAAACCCGCCTGATTGAAGAACGTATAAGCAAAACCCAAGGATCCGTAAACTCCGCGATCAAGCTTGATCGTATGCCAGCTAGCTCCTCCCGCTTCTATATTTTTCGGCTCTTTCATCTGAAAGCCCTGCGCGGGAAGACAAAGCTCGGGTCGATGAATCGAGCCCTTCGAATGACCTCCGACAATGAGCGAAACCTGAAACCAGCGGCCGTATTCATCGGTGTAAAGACGCTTTTCGATTCGCGTATCCGCGGGAAGAACGTTAAGTTCCGCCTCACTCGGAGCAACCGGCTCGGAAACAAAGCCTTCGATTTCTCCCAAGTGACGACCGGGATCTTCGGTCAAGACGAGCTTCGGCGTCTGAACCTGAAATAGCATCACTATCGCAAGAAGCGATAAAGCAAGAATCGGAGAGATAAGCTTTTTCATTTCTTTTCTCCTCCGAATTCCTTAAGGAGCTTATCGATACCGAGCAATAAGGCAATGGCGACGATGAATACGACATAGCCGGAATAGTCGTGATAAAAACCGGTCGCGAAATTCTTGTCGGCGTAAGCCGCGACCAGAACGATCGTCAGAATGCGCACCACGTTCCCGAGAATCGCGAGCGGAATCGCCGAGAGAAAGAGAACGCCGCGCTTCACCCAAGTCGGCTGATTGAAGTAAGCGTAAGCGGCGGAAAGCGCGAGGAGCGCGAAGATAGAACGCATGCCGCTACAGGGATTGGCGACATCAATCGCGAAGTCACCGGTCGCCGAAACGATCATCGTTCCTTGCTGCACGACTTCGGTGCCGAGCCCTTTCAAAATCGCAAAAGCCGAAGAGGTGGCGAAAATTCGAAGGTGGACGGTGATGACGTCGAGGAACGTCGCAAGCGGAAGGCAAAAGAGGAGATAGAGCGAGGGGAATAAAATGCGCT
Organism: Kiritimatiellia bacterium; assembly: GCA_024405265.1. Lineage (GTDB taxonomy): Bacteria > Verrucomicrobiota > Kiritimatiellia > RFP12 > UBA1067 > UBA1067. The sequence goes on from JAKSOZ010000008.1 coordinate 16,829, forward strand.
TTACCGTCTTAAGCCCATAGAACGACCAAGTGAGCGACAACAGTAGCCCGATAAAGCCGACTTCCTCGAAACGAAGCTGACTTCCGCGCGTACCGAAAAAGCCGAGGAACAAGGCGGGGAGCATCGCGAGAAGCCCCCAAAGCGAACCTTCTCCCAAACTCGCCTTGATCTTGTCCTTCTCGACGTAGAGAACATACAAGGAAACCAGCGGAACCAAATATCCGTGAGACATATCCTCCTCGGGCGCATTGAACGCCCAAGGAATATGCTCGAAGATCATGGTCTTGAATCCCAAGACCATCAATAAAAGCGAGAGTGAAAACAGAACGTGCTTAATCATCTTTTGAAATAGCTAATCGTTTCTTTCAGCCCTGATTCCAACGAAACCACCGGCTCCCAATCGAGCAACTTTTTCGCAAGCGTGATATCGGGTCTGCGCTTCTTCGGATCATCACTCGGGAGCGCCTTGAAGACCAGTCGAGAGGAAGATTCGGGGATAAGTCGAAGAACATCCTTCGCCAAACGCTTGATTGTATATTCCTCGGGATTGCCGATATTGAGAACCGGAATCGGCAATCGCACCGAAGCGAAGAATCTCCTTAACTCGCTCTTTTCAATCGCCATATATTTGAAAACCGCATTCACCAAATCAGTCACATATTGAAACGAGCGAGTCTGAGTACCTTCGCCGTAAATCGTTATATCTTCGCCTTTTAAAGCCTGGACGATGAAATTGGAAATCACGCGGCCATCGTCTCGAAGCATATTCGGACCATAGGTATTGAAGATACGAATCGTTCGCGCATCGACATCGTAAAGCCGAACGTAGTCGCTTACCAAAGTTTCCGCTACGCGTTTACCCTCATCATAGCAACTTCGCCATCCGATCGTATTTACATTACCCCAATCATATTCTTCCTGAGGGTGCTTTATCGGATCGCCGTAAATTTCACTCGTTGAAGCATGAAGCATCTTCGCCTTGTCGCGCCTAGCGATCTCAAGCGACAGAAGCACGCCCTTAATCGAGGTCAGCGCCGTTTCGATCGGACGCGCCTGATAATGCACGGGGCTCGCAGGACAGGCAAGATTATAAATCTCATCAACCTTAGGGAAGTCCGCCACACACAAAGCGGTGACGTCGCGCTCCAAGAATTCGACGCCCTCCGGGATATTGGCTTTAGTACCGGTATAAAGATTATCGACGACTATGACATGATAATCATCTTTTAGCAATTCAGCTGAAAGATGACTACCGATGAAACCGGCGCCGCCGAATACCAAAGCCTTTTTCACTTATATTCAGGCGTGAATCTTGTCGTTAGCGATAGCGACCTTGGCGCGAAGCTCTTCCTTGTGAGCATGAAACTTCTCACGAAGGCCGGAGTCGGCAGTGCCGAGAATCTGAATCGCGAGTAAGGCCGCGTTGGTCGGGCCCGCCGAACCTACGGCGACGGTCGCGACCGGAACTCCGCTCGGCATCTGAACGGTAGCATACAAAGCGTCGAGACCGTTCAAAGCGCCGCCCGCGACAGGAATGCCGATAACCGGAAGTACGGTCGCAGCCGCAAGTACGCCACCCAAATGCGCCGCGCCGCCGGCTGCCGCGATAATGACCTTAAGTCCTCGTTCTTCGGCGGTCTTGGAATATTCGATGGCGACGTCCGGCGTACGATGCGCCGAAATGACTCGCGTTTCATAAGCAACGCCGAACTTCTCAAGCGTCTCCGCAGCCTTTTTGACGAGAGGCCAATCCGAATCCGAACCCATAACGATACCGACGATCGGTTTATCCATACGAAAAAATCCTTTCTTTGTTGTATTATACCATATTTAGAGCCGTTCGAGCAACGGGGCAATAAAGGATTCACTTACCTCCATGCCTAGGGGAATAGTCGGTTTGTTCGCGCCGTGAAAATCGCTGCCCGCGCTTTTCAACAGGCCTAACTTGTTCGCGATACGAGTGAACTCGACATTTTCACCCTGAGTATTCGCCTGATAAAGCGTTTCAAGGCCATCGAGTCCCTTCTCTCTAAGTTCGGCGAGTCCCTTCTCGGCGTCGGCATATTCAGGGGCAGTCTCCTTCCAATAGCTGCGCCAATATTTAGGATGAGCCATCACACAAAGGCCGCCTGCGCCATGAATCACCGAAAATGCTTCTTCTTGATCGGGATGGAATCTATCCTCATAGCAACTGGTCGCTTTCGGAGCATCATCCGCGAGGTATTTATCGAAAGCTTCTTTAATCGTCTTGACATAGCCGTGATTCATTAGCCAGCGACCGAAATGAGGCCGCGCGAGGACGTCGCCATGGGCATACGAGGCAATATCATCTTCGGCGATTTCGATGCCGAGCTTTGCGAAGTTCCCGAGTATTCGTTTATTGCGAGCGTTTCTACCATCCAGTATCTTCTTGAGGAACGCTTTTAACGTCGAGTTCTCCGGATCGATCCCCAAACCTAAAAGATGGAAACGATGGAACGTTTCGCCAGGATCGATCGACAGCTCGATGGCGGGGATTTTCCGAAGCGACGAAGACGAAGCGGACTCTAGAAACTCTCGAACGCCGTCACAATTGTCATGATCGGTCAAAGCGATAGCCGCGAATCTCCTGTCCGAAGCTTTCGCCACCAAATCGGAGGGAGCGAACGTACCGTCCGAAGCCGACGAATGAACGTGGAAATCAATAATCATATATCGCCCCTTCGAGCAGCTTCACCCACCGCTCGAGTTCTTGTTTTTCAGTAGTCTCGGCAATAAGTCTCAAATAAGGTTCGGTATTGGATTTCCGAATATTGACCCATCCGTTTTCATACTCGATACGAATACCATCCATTTCCGAGCGCGATATTTCGCGAGGAAGCGATTTTTCGGCCATCTTCAAGACACGCTTGATCGCCGCGTCTTTATCCTCGATCCGATAATTCAACTCGCCGGTAGAAGCGTATTTCTTCGATATAGGCGCCATCAGCCCGGAGAAAGACTTACCTGCCGCTTTCGCTTCGGCAATCGCTTTCAATATCTTAAGCGCCGCAAATACACCGCTATCGCAACCGTAGAAGTCGCGGAAATAGTAGTGACCGGCGAGCTCTCCTCCGCCTATCGCGTCGATTTTACGCAGAATCGGTTTCGCGAAGGCGTGCCCGACAGGAACCATGTGCGGTTCAAATCCCATCTCTTTCAAGGCATCAATCGCGCCCCTACTCGTCCTCACATCATGAATCACTCGTTCACCTTGCCCTTGACCTATCTCTCTGGCGATAATCGGTATCAGATAGTCGGGTTGGACGAATTCGCCGTTTTCATCGACGAACATGCACCTGTCGGCATCCCCGTCGAAGATCACTCCGCAATCAAGTTTTTCGGTTTTGACGAGCTCGGCGATTTGTTCGCGCGCTTCGGCCTTGAGAGGATTCGGGCTATGCGAGGGGAAGGTTCCGTCGAGAGTATCGTTGATGATAATCGCATTCGGGAAAAGCTCATGCGCTAAAATACTCGCCATTCCGTTCGAACAATCGACACCAATTTTAAGCGTCGAAAGCCCGGAAAACGAAACTTTGCTCTTCATCCATTCCACATATTTTCCCAAGACGTTAGTTTCGTACGGTCTCATACGATCGCTCGCGATTACTTCATCGCTCTTCGTCAGCGCCTCGACTTCTTCAAGCCCGGTATCATAGCCGACAGGGAGCGCAGTCGCTTTCGAAACTTTAAGCCCGTTATCGGAAGGCGGATTATGAGAAGCCGTAACCATAATCGAACCGTCGAACTTCCCTTCAGCGGTAAAGAAATAAACCATCGGAGTCGTTACGAGTCCGATATCGGTTACCTCCACTCCCGCCGCCAAAAGCCCGGTTATGAGTTCATTATGAACGGCCTCGCTCGTCGTTCGACAATCGCGTCCTACCAGATATCTTTTACCGCCCAAGACTTTCGGGAGCGCGAAGCCGACTTTCTTCACCAATTCGAGATCGAAATCGACGGCGAAAGTGCCGCGCATATCATAAGCTTTGAAGAAACTCATATAAGCTTGAAAATCTTCTTAAGTCCAGACTTGGCGAGCGCTTTAAGCGCCTCGAGAGCTTCCTCGGTAAACGGCTCGTGTTCAGCCGTACCCTGAAGCTCGACGAAGCGTCCGTCATCAGTCATAACGACGTTCAAATCGACTTCCGCCGTAGAGTCATGCGCGTAATCGAGGTCGAGCGTCGGGACGCCCTCGCACACACCGACTGAAACCGCCGCGACGCGACGAATGATTGGATTTTCCTTAAGAACTCCGTCTTTGATAAGCTTCGCTACCGCGTCTTCGAGCGCCGCCATGCCGCCCGTGATCGATGCGCAACGCGTTCCACCGTCCGCCTGAAGGACATCGCAGTCGATTGTGATTTGACGCTCGCCCAACTTCTCCATGTCGACCGCCGCGCGAAGCGAGCGCCCTATGAGACGCTGGATCTCCGTCGAACGAGCGTCTTGTTTGAGCTTCTTGATATCGCGATCCTTACGACCGGGAGTCGAGCTCGGGAGCATCGAATACTCCGCCGTAACCCACCCTTTACCGGAATCTTTCAAAAACGGAGGAACTTTATCGCTGACCGAGGCCGTGCAGAGTACCCACGTATTTCCCCATTTTATCAGTACGCTGCCCTCGGCGTACTTGGTAAACGAACGAATGATTTCGATAGGACGTAATTGATTGGCCTTTTTCATCGTATTTAACTCCCTTAAAAATCCAAAACTCCGCAATTCTCGCCGACGTGATATGAATTGGCGATCGCTTTATGAACGTATGACTTGGCGCCGGTTATTGCCTGAACAAGATCTTTCCCTAGCGCCAACTCAGAAGCTATCGCCGCGGATAATGTGCATCCGGTCCCATGGGTAGACACGGGAGAAGTTATCTTCGGAAGCTCGAAAAGGAACTCGTCTCTTCCCTCATAAAGAACATCGATCGCTCGCCCGTCGATACGATGCCCCCCTTTCACCAAAACCGCTACTCCGAATTTATCGTAAAGCGCCTTCGCATCACCGCCCAATTCTTCCGCTTCGGGTAGATTCGGAGTTACCAACGTAGCTAAAGGAATCAGTTTTTCTTTAAGTCGTTCGACCGCAGCAGGCGAAATCAACCTCGCGCCGCTCGTGGCGATCATCACGGGATCCACGACTTTTTTGATCTCGGGGTGTTTCGCCAGACGATCTGCGATAACGTCTATCACTTCCGGGTCGGAAAGCATCCCGATTTTGAGCGCCTTGATATTGTAAACCCCCAAAACCGCGTCAAGCTGCGCCGCGACGAAGTCTACGGGCGGGAGATGTATCGCGCTTACTTTGAAAGGATTCTGAGCGGTAAGCGCGGTAATGACCGAACAACCGTGAAGACGATAGGCGTGAAAGGTACGTAGATCCGCTTGGATCCCGGCGTTTCCGCCTGAATCGCTCCCGGCTATCGTCAGTACGGCAGGACGAATCATGGATTCATCTTCGCAGCCAGTTCTCGAATGCGGCGCGAGGTTCTGACCGCACAAAATTGTTTACCGCACATCGAGCAATGATCATCGGAATGCGCTTCGTCCGTGAACGCGCGAGTCTTAAGCCATCTCGCTTTCGCTCTTTCCGGATCGAGCGCACACTTGAACTGCTTATCCCAATCGAAATCCCGACGGGCTTTCGACATTTCATCGTCAATATCTCGAGCATGCGCAAGTCCGCGCGCGACATCTCCGGCATGCGCGGCGATTTTATAAGCGACGCAGCCCTGATGAACCTCTTCACCATCGGGAAGACCGAGATGCTCCGCCGGCGTCACATAGCAAAGCAGCGACGCGCCGTAAGTGGCGGCAGCCGTAGCGCCGATAGCGGAAACGATATGGTCGTAGCCGGGAGCGATATCGGTCGTAACCGGTCCGAGCACATAAAAAGGAGCTTTCTTGCAGACTTCCTGCTGACGCTCCATATTCATCTGAATCTGGTTAAACGGAACGTGACCGGGCCCTTCCACCATTACCTGAACGCCTTTGGCGCGGCACTTTTCGACGAGCTCGCCCAAAACATCGAGTTCTCCGAACTGTGCGAGGTCGGACGCGTCGGCGAGACACCCGGGACGAAGTCCATCACCTAACGAAACGGTGACATCATGCTCGACCAAAATATCGAGCACCTTATCCCACATCACGTAAAGCGGATTTTCCCGATTATGTTCCATCATCCATTCGGCCATAATCGCGCCGCCACGAGAAACGATCCCCATAAGACGCTTCATCGCGAGCGGAATATGCTTCAAAAGAAGTCCCGCGTGAAGAGTCATGAAATCGACGCCCTGCTCGGCCTGAGCCTTGATGACGTCCAAAAGAAAGCTCGGATCCATCTCGGGGATATCCCCTTCGAGGCGCGAAATCGTCTCGTAAATCGGCACGGTACCAAGCGGCTTATCGGACGCGTCGAGCATTCCCTGGCGAATCGCCTTGATATCTTCGCCGACCGACAAATCCATAACGAAGTCAGCGCCCGCCTTAAGCGCGATTTCCAACTTCTCAAGCTCGTCGCCCTTACCGGAATGAGTCATCGAACGACCGAGGTTCGCGTTGATCTTAGTCGTGAAAAGTCTACCTACTCCAACCGGACGACAATTCTTATGGTGAATATTACGCGGCCTCACCGCCTCGCCGGTAGCGACCGCCGCGCGCACGACTTCCGGCTCAAGCCCCTCATCCGCCGCGACGATACGCATCGCCTCGGTAATCACGCCTTCACGAGCATATTGAAGCTGTGTCATTCGAAAATTCCTTTAGTTTATCGATTTCAACACCGCATATCCGCGGCGATTCAGGATCTCGACTTTATCGAAATACTTTTCCTGAACAGGTTTAAGTCCGTCCGGGTTCTTGACTACAGTATAGCAGACTCCGCCTTTCTTCAGCGCCCTTTTCGCCGTCTCAAGGAACACTTCGGCGATGCGATAATCGCTGTAGTAAGGAGGATTACCGACAAAGACGTCGAACGATCCGTTCATACGAACGGGAGTTCCATTATCCGCCAGAATCACCTCGGAAGCGAAACCGAAGTTCTCCGCGTTAAGCTTCGCCGCTTCTACCGCGCGAGAATGCGAGTCGACCATCGTGAGGTTTAAAAGGTTCGAGGCGTTTGAGAGGTTCGAAAGGCTGGAGGCGATCAAAAAGCCCACGAGTCCACACCCGCATCCCATATCAAGAAGATTCAACTTTTCAAACTTATCGAACTTCTCGAACCTCTCACGCATCTCTCTTGAGACGACTTCGGCGAGAGCGAGTCCGCCCTGGTCTTCGCGGCGATGGCAGAAGCATCCGGGGAAAGAAGTGAATTCAAGCGATTTACCGCCGGGAACCGACGCGCTCCACTTCGCGGCGAAGCTACGAATACGATCGGGATCATCTTTAATCTTCGCGAGCAAGGCATTTTTATCGCGCTCTTTACCATCAAAATCAAGCACGAACTTCTTGGGCTTCAAAAGATGAATTTCCTGAAGAAGATCAAGCGCGAGCTCACCGCTCATCAGCTTAGGACCGGTTCTGAAATATATCTCGTCCCAATCTCCCGCCGGTAAATGCGCGGAGCAAATCGCCTTCGCGTGGTGAACCTTCTCGATTGCGTGTCGATGATAAATATCGAGGGTATGTAAAGTGACGTCACCTTCGAGCAAGTCGGAGGTGACGAGTTTACCGTGTTTACCGCGGCTGAGTAGATCCGCCGCTTTATAACCTACGAGAAGACGCTTCACTTCGCGTACTTCTCCGCGGCCACGCCAAGGCGCGAGAGCGTCTTTTCCTTGCCGAGAAGCTGAAGCATCTCGAATAGGCCGATGCCTTCGGTCTTGCCGGATACGGCTACGCGAATCGGATGAACCCAGGGTCCCATGCCGTTACCTTGAGAAAGGCCCTTAACGAGCTCTTCAAGGGCAGGCGCTTCCCATTTCTCAACCTTCGAGAAACGTTCGATGAGATCGAGCAAGGTCGCCTTTACACCATCCTTGGCGAGACGCTTTTCAACGGCCTTCGGATCCATTTCGAAATCGTCGGTCGTCAAATAAGCGCAGCTCGTCTTAAGATCATTCAAGAACTTCGTACGAGGCTGAACCTGATTGGCGAGATAATCCCACCATTCTTCACCTTGACCTTGAACATTGACCTTGGCCTTGAGAAGTTCCTTGAACTTATCGGCGGGAATCTTCTTGATGTATTCGCCGTTCATCCAAGCAAGCTTCTTCGGGTCGAACATCGCGGCGGTAACATGAACCTTTTCGAGCTCGAAAAGATCGATCATCTCTTCGCGCGTCAAAACTTCACGATCATCGCCCGGATTCCATCCGAGGAGCAGCAGATAGTTGAAGAGCGCCTCAGGCAGATACCCTTGTTCGCGATATTCGCCGACGAACGCCGCGCCATCGCGCTTCGAATAGGGCTTACCCTGCTGATTGACGATCATCGAAAGATGACCGTATTTCGGCACGCTCGCCCCTAAAGCCTTGAAAATGCAGATATGCTTGAAAGTGTTCTCGACGTGATCATCACCACGAATGATATGAGTCACTCGCTGATCGATATCGTCAACGACGTTCGCGATATGGAAAATCGGCGAGCCATCGGAGCGGACAATCGCGAAATCCTGAATATCCTCCGCCTTCTTCGAGAGATGGCCCTTGACGATATCGTCGAATTCGATTACGCCTTCTTTAGGCATCTTGAACATGACGACCGTGCCGGTTTTACCGTCACGAGAAGTCTTTTCGCACTTATAAGCATGTCCGGAGGCGAGGAGCTGTTCGACGACTTCGAGATGACGCTTGACGTTCTTCGTTTGATAGAAGACTTCTTCGTCATAATCAAGCCCGAGCCACTCCATGCACTCGAACAAAACCTGAATCGCTTCAGGGGTCGAACGCTCAAGGTCGGTATCTTCCACTCGTAAAAGGAATTTACCTCCGGTATGACGCGCGAAAAGCCAATTGTAAATGGCCGCGCGGATATTACCGATATGAACCTTGCCCGTCGGCGACGGAGCGAACCTGACGCGAATCTCGGACATTATCACTTAACGGTAATAACCGAATTGAACGTACCCTGATCGTTGGCGACGGAATTGATGTTCTCCGGATCAGCGCACCAAACGCCATCGATAACGAACTTGTACTGATATTCGCCTTCAACGAGCTTGATCGTGGCGGTATAGAGTCCCTGACGAGCCTTGTAAGCCATCTTCTTCGCGGTGGGATTCCAGTTATTGAATTCACCGGCGAGATAAACTTCCTTGCCCTTTTCGGCATGAATCGTGAAAACGACTTCCTTACCGGGAATCGGCTTACGACCGGCCTTCTTGACCTGAATGGGCTCGGACTTTTCAACAATCGTCTTTTCTGCGCAGCAGCACTTCTTGGCGGACTTAACCTTCATTTTTCTTGGCTCCTTTGGATATTTCCAATTATACGGGCGTATATTATCTCATATTTTGGCGAAAAGTCAACACAATTCCGCTCAAAAACTTAAATCATTTATTGGGGGATTGGTGGCGAAGGAGGGGCTCGAACCCTCGACCCAAGGCTTATGAGTCCTTTGCTCTACCAACTGAGCTACCTCGCCTTTTGTCTAATAAGTGACAACGATTGCATAGTATATCATACTACCCTCACGATTGTCAATAGCACAAAGAGAGATAATTTCATTTCGAGGCTTTGACGACGATCGGAGTCAAGAATATAAGCGCGATCAAGTTCGGGAACGCCATGAGCCCATTCATTATGTCAGCTATCGACCAGACCGCGCTTACTGTGAGGTAAGGGCCGATTCCGACCATAAGAATGTAGAGCGCACGGAAGATGTGAATCGGAAGTCGATTTTTACTCCCGACGAGATACTCGAGACACTTCTCAGAGTAGAAGTCCCACCCGATAATCGTCGTAAAGGCGAAAAAGAACAAGGAGACCATCAAAGTGAACGACGAAACTGCCGCGGCAGAAGAGCCGAGGAAGCTTAGGCCTCTCGTGAACGCTTCGATTGTGATGCCCGCGCCTTCGATCCCGGGAATCGGCTTCCAAGCACCCGTCACGACAATCACCAGTCCCGTAACCGTGCAGACGATAATCGTATCGATGAACGCGCCGATCATGCAAATAAGACCCTGATCGACGGGATTCTTCGTTTTTGCAGCGGCAGCCGCAATCGGGGCGGAGCCGAGCCCCGCTTCATTCGAGAAAATGCCGCGGGCGATGCCCTTCTGCATCGCGACGAACATGCTGCCGACCGCGCCGCCCGTAAACGCCGCGGGGTTAAACGCGGCTTTGACGATAAGCGCGACTGCGCCCGGGATTTCCTTTATGTTCACGGCGAGAACGACGAGCGCGAAGAGGATGTAGCTCGAAGCCATGAAAGGAACGATGATTGTCGAGACTTTGGCGATGCGCTTTACTCCGCCGATGACGACGAGCCCGGTAGCAAGCGTAACAACGAGGCCCGAGAGAATGACCGAAAGCGAGTAGCCGCCCGTGTGCCCGGGCTGAAAGAAGGTTTCGACGGCTCCCGTGATGCCGTTCACCTGGGTGATCGTACCGATGCCCATAATGCCCGCGCAAGTTCCGAAAATCGCGAAGGCAATTGCGAGCGGCTTCCACTTAGGCCCGAGCCCCTTCTCGATATAATAGAACGGGCCGCCGAGAATTCGGCCTTCGGGCGTCACTTCGCGATATTTGACGGCTAAAAGACCTTCGGCATACTTGGTCGCCATACCGAAGAACGCGGCAACGATCATCCAGAAGAGCGCGCCGGGGCCGCCGAGCGCGATAGCAGTCGCAACGCCGACGATATTACCCGTCCCGATGGTCGCCGAGAGTGCCATGCAGAGCGAAGCGAAGTTAGATACTTCTCCGTGGGAGCCCTCCTCTTCTCCGCCTGAGGCGAGAAGACGAAACGCTCTCGGGATATCTTTTAAGTGACATCCGCAAAGTCGGAGCGTGAGCCACACGCCCGTAAACATAATCGCCGTGATAAGCGGCAAACCCCAAATAATGCTATCCAACTTCTCAATCATAAGATGATTATATCAACCTTTACTTCCATCAAATTATATTATCACATCGAATTACGGCGAGATCTTAAGCCGCCTGAACTTCGCGTTCGGCGTATCGGGGAGCGTATCGACCGGCACAAGCTCGACCTTCGCGTTCGGATACTTCGCCTTAATCGAGTCGAGATTATTCGAAAGGATCGCCTTGAGATCGTCGGCTTCTATCTTCAATTCCGGCGCGCGCGCCGCATTCGGCACATTTAAGAGGAAGCAATCAAGATTGATATCGCTTCCGAGCGTCACCTTACCGCATCCGCGCGCCCATTCGGAGAGCTTGGTCGGTGCGCACGCCGCCTTTTTAAGCGCGGACGCATCAGCGGACTTGAGGCCGGGAATCGCGTCAACATCCGTCGCTACACTCACCTCTTCCCAAGACTGCACCCCCTTAACTGCGTAATACTCCGTCCAAATACCCTTTTCTTTACGAACAAAGCGATATCCTTCGCTCTTAAAGGATTCCGCAGGTTCAAAGCGGTCGAGTGTGCCCGGCATAACCTGCTCGGTCGGAACCGAAAAAACGGGACTCGCGAGATTCTGCGTCTTCGAGAAGGTTACGGGAATCGAATACGTGAGATTGTTAGCATCGACGATAAACGCCGCGTACTTCTCGTCTTCTTTCGGATTTAAAGAGACGCCGTTCCAAACGCCGTAGCCGTGAATCGTGAACTCGGCTGTCTCATAAGAATCGAGAAGATCCGAGAACTTCACCTTCACGCGGAAGATTCGGCACTGATCGGCAGCTGTCACGTTTTCGTCCGTCAAAACACCGGGAAGCTTGCCGTTCGCTTTGCCCAACACAAACCACGGACCGTTCACACTCTGCGCTCCTTCAATCGTATAATCACGACCGGGAAACTGATGGCTCATGAACATAACGCGATAGTAGACTTCATTCGGCCAGTCGAAGTGCGAAGAGGTAAACGCCCAACGATCTTCCGCCTTTGAGGGATCCGTTCCCAGGAGAAACTCCTCGGCGTTTGTGAAGCCGTCCTTATCGCTATCCTCATTAACGAGCGTATCATAGTCGGTGCGATCAGGAAAATAGATATTTAGCCACCCCGTATTGAGCCGAATCCCGCTCGTCGAGGTGACGTACGTACCCGCGGGATGGAACTTGACCCACTTTCTCGACGCCTCTTCATCCTTATTAAAGGCATAATACGCATACTTGCCGCCCTTCTTGCGTGCGGTCACACGTACGGGCAACGAATCTTCGCGCGTATTGTTGATTGTCACCGGAATATCCGCCGAAGTCATCCGGTCGAGATAATAGCCGTTGTAGTTTTGCGCGTAGCCGGTCTCGAACTCGGCCATCGTCGTATCCGTTGTCTCGTAGACCTTGCCGCCGTAAGTATAGCGGAGCTTGTTCACTTTAACCCGAATCACTGAACCGGGCGCGACATCCTTCGGTGTCACGATCTCCCACTCATACGGCCAAACGCGCGTCGGACCGTAAACGGGAATATCCTTCTCGACCTTAAGCGAGCCGAGCGACGCAGTCACATGATAGACGTGATCTTGCAGATTGATGCCGTCGAAATCGGACTTATCCACCGCCGAATAGCGATAGTGAACGAGCCCGTTTTCCTTCGGATCGAGCGTGATTTCGCCGCTCTTCATTTCGTGGAGCGGGATATCATCCGTAAGCGGAGTAAACTCTTTAATCGTAGCCGTCCACACGGGGAATGCCGTGGTCTTCGTCCCGTCCTTCAATACCGCCTCTGCTCTCAAACGAACCGTCGTATCATCCTCAAGATTAAAGGATTCGCTGACAATGTTTAGCTCGCTTACTTCATCGATACCGATTGTCTTCAGCGTTGTCGTCGAGGTATTCTCCGTCGCATTGAAGTTATAGAACGCGTTACGCGCCTGCACGACAACCTCACCCGACTTGACGGTGACGACACCTTCAGCCGTAATCGTCGCGCTCCCGGAAATCACCTTCCATTCTACGCCATGATCGACATCCATCTTCACCCCGTCGTCGAAGTGCGCGACGAGTTGCAGCTTAGTCGGCGTATCGGCAAAAACCGCGCTAGGACCTTCGAGCGTGAACTTCTCGAACTTACCGACCGTATGCCCTTCCGCAGCATTGAGGCATTGGTCAATCTTAATCTCCGAGAAGCCGCGTCCAGAGTCGAAAGCGTTGTCACAATGCGAGTACCACGCGGCTTCGGGATTGAAATTACCGTTCGTGTCGATTGTACCAGTAAAGGCGTCGATCGTGCGCGGATCGTAAGTGCCGTATTGAGGGAGTCCACCGATCATCGGTACATTGCCGTTCTGACGCTTGGCGTAATAGCAGACGTAGCCCGCGTCAATCTTATCGGACATCCTCTCGAGATATTTCATCGTCTCATGACACCAGTTGCAACTCGTCGAGCCGGAGAGGACGAAGAGAAGCTTCTTCTTTTGAATCGCTTCCTTACGCGCGTCCCAAAAATCCTCCGTCATATCATAGCCGTAAGTCCGATAAAGCGAATTGACCGGATCTTGCGCGTTCGTGCTTATATCATCTCCCGTCGAACCGCCCACATCGTCGCCACCTTCGCCGATCAGTCCAGGATCGGGCTCGACAGCAGGCGCCTGCGTGCACGAACCGGAAACATATCCCTTGAACTTCGTCGTATTGAGCTTCTTGAAAGTCGACGAACCATCGCGCAAATTGAGCGTCCCGACGCCACTTATCGTCTTCGTCTTCTCAAGATATACGTCAGCTACCGAAACTCGTCCATTATAGCCGATCCAATAATCAGGCGTAACTAAATGTCCGCCTTCATTAATAACTTCAAGCCCCTGAACATTGAGGCGTTGCAAATTTAAGTCGTGCATGCCGTCATATGTGTAGAACGTTAGCGCGGGCGCGGACTCGGAAGCGGAGATAACGGACAACACCGAGATCGTTCGATGGTTCTCAAAACGGATGCGATTATAGTTCGGATATTCAGCCGTCGGGCGCGTCGCAGTGACGACAATGCGAACCTTGGCATCAAAAGGAAGATTAGCCCCCTTGCAAGTTTCGCTCCCTCGCTTGAAAGTCATCGCATCCCAAAACGAGTCTTTGAACGAATTATCGAGTGTAAAAATCCACTCGTCCTCTCCCGCTTCGGGAAGATAGAAGTCGCGCTCTGTAAACGACACACTTCCCGTCTCGCCTCCGCTCGGCGACGTAGGGTCATTCGCGTCGGTTGAGAATGTGAGCGACAAATCCTTATAGGTTGCCGTACCGTTTGCATCAATCGCAACGAGCGTCAGGATGAGCTTCTGTCCATCCGAATACTTCTTGTAGAGTTTGAAGAGGTCTGTCGGCGTCAGCGTCACCTTCCACGTCGTATCACTCTCCCGTTTAACCGAAATCGCCTCATCGGGATAAATCGCGGTATTTCCCGAGATTGCAAGAAGCTTCTCGACTGCACGCGTGGTCGTGACCGTCAAGACGCTCGGATCGGAATGTGCACACGTGAACTTAAGCTCATCCGTCGGTGCGTTTCCGCGATAGGTAACGTTAATCGAATTTGCCGAGGGTGCTCCGCTCTGAACCATCGTCACCACCGTCCTGTAGCACTCCTCAGCAACCCCTTCGATAATCGGCTTCACCGAAAACTCATAAGTTCCCGGCATTTGAAAAGTCGAGAACGTATCTTGTGACGCGGCGACTTTAGAAACGCTCGGCTTACCGAATGTCTTAACTGACTTCAAGGTCCAGTTCTTGAACTTCCAGCTCCAGTGATTGAATTCGCCGCGCATCCGACGCGCAACATAGAGGCGAAGCTTAAACGGCTTCTCAGCCAATTCGGCAAGCGAAATCTGATAATCCTTCCACTCGCCTGCCGATCGATCGGTCTTGCCGCCCTCAGTCAGATCGTAGAGCGTCGTCCAAGGACCGTTCGCGACCTTGACCTGCAGAAGACCGTCCATATTTTCCGTATACTCGACAAGTCCCTTGAAATCGAGTTTGGAGCTATCCGTCGCAATCCACGTTTCAGGCCATTCGTAGTAACGCGGATCGGGGCAGTTATAAAGCCAAAGCTGATTTCCTCCATCCACCTTTTCGATCTTGATGACGTCCTTCATATGCGTGACACCACCTTCGGTTGTCGCGCCACCGTCGCACATACTCTTGAGGTGATAGGTTTGCTTGAGCTTACCGAAGTCATCCGTCCAATCGACGATCGTATCATTCAGCTCGGCAATCTCGACTTGGTAGCCGGTAATACGTTTCCCCTCGGGGGCAAGTTCCTTCCAATACTTGGGCGCGTACCACTTAAGCGTAAGGTTCATTCCCGAAACGGCCGGCAAGGGTTCGATTTGCACCATCTTCCGGGGTGCGTGATTCGCGAAAATGCCGGTGAGCGCATAGCTCTTACCCGAAGGATTCGTGTTGTAACTCGTCCAATCGTTGCTCGCGCCACCCCAACCGAGATTGCAAAAGGCCTCGGGGACGCCGTCTTTCTCATGATAACCCTGAATGACGATAGCGTGCGGTCCTTGCGAGGATTGGAATCCCGCGCACAAAGGAAGTTTCGCTTCAATCGAATTCTTGACCGCGGCGAACAGTTCCTTGCGCGCCTTTTCCCAATCGTCTTCGCTCGACAGCGGATTCGTGTAATAGACGAAGTCACTGTACCATGGATTGAAGTGGGGACAAGTCACCGTCGATGCTGTTCCGCCGACCGCATAAACGGGGAATGAATACGCGCCCACAATCGCCATCAACCTGCCGCACTCGAATTCGCCGCGCGGCGAGAAGCGGTCGTTCTTCATCGCGTTCCAATCGACCTTCGTGTAGACGGGTGTACTGAAGTCCTGACGGTAGATGTAGGTTCCGGATTCGGGACTGAGCGCGCCGTGTCCGATCACGGTATCGTCGACGATTGCCGGCCATTCATGATAGGCCATCAACTGCGCATACGCGGTCGGGACGCATCCCGCGCTCGTATTCGCCGTCTCACCCTTCGGGAGGAAGTCCTCCCAAGGATTAACCTGATTCCAATTGACATTATCGAGTTTTGTTTCATGAGTAACCCCGGCGAACGCACACGCGGCGGTCGCCAGAATCGTCGTGAAGGCCGTAAGACCTTTAATCGTTATATTCGTAATGTATTTTACCACTCATTAAGAATAATATCATACATCTACGCCATAAGTCAATCAAGAAATTGCCGCAGAATCTTCATCCATTTTTGAGGCTATTCGAAACGGACGTCCGCCTTGATACGTTCGATTCGATTATTGCCGTTCACGATTCGATTATTCTTAAGCGCCACATTCTCGCAACTCTTCGCCCAAACGAGCGGCTTCGTGAAATTCTCGAACGTATTGTTCTCAATAAGAATATTCTGATGATAACCGCGCTGCTGAGCTTCTATATCTTTAACCGCCGGATCGATCTCGATCATCGCACGCCCGGACTTAAACGCACAATTGCGAAACGTATTGCCGCTAACGACCACATCACGGCTCGCCCCCGACTCATACCAATCCCACGCATCGCCCGCAAAATAGATCGGCTGACCGGCTACGTTCTCGAATAGATTATCGCTGCAAACGACCTTCCCCGGAGTCGTGAACAATGTCGCGCGAGGAGTCGAATTGCGGACGATATTCTTGGAAAACGTAACTCGCGGCTGCCAATCGGCGTTTTCAACCGCATCGAGAATGTCATATTGCTCGGGAATGGGCTCCGCAAGGCGGATTTCGATGTGATTATGAGCGAGCATTTTAACGGAAGCGACCTTTACTTCCGCGCCGGGCTCCATGGTCTTACCTTTGATAAAGCGAAGCGTCTCTCCAGGTTTGAAGACTTCGAATCCGACCGATTGATGATGCATATACTGACAATAAATCGTGGAATCGCCGCATTTTTCAATAATCTTCAGCGAGGTAGAATGAACGTTAATCGCGTCATCCACCATACCCTCGAAGACGGAATTCACGACCTTGACGTGTCCGCGGCAATTCGAGAAATGCGTCGCATCGGCCTGGAGCGCTAACGGACGCGACAGATGAGTACGCCAACCGTCAAGAAGAATGTTCTCGCTTCGTTGCGCGAGAAAGCCCATACCGGCCGCGGCGAGAGCTCCGCATCTTATAAAGGCCGTATTGGACGCGCGATACAGAAAAACACAGGGGCTTGGACGATAAACGTTTCGCGTCATCGCGATCGTACCATCAGGATGTCCCGCGAAGACCTTATCCGCGCTACCATTCCACCAAATCGATCCGCGAAACGCGTGAGTATCCTTATCGAAGAGTTCACAGATTCCCTGACGCTGACGCCAACCGTTGCCGACCGTATAAATAGTACCGTTTTCGATTTCGTACGGATATTTCTTCTCGTCGGTGGTAAGCTTACCGTCTTTCAAAGTCCAAATCGAAAAGAAAGGACGAACGTAATCGCAATACACGCCTTCAAGCTTGACATTCTTCGTATCAATCAAAGCAAGGCATATCCCCTCGCCATCCGCGAGAAGTCTGGCGCCCTTTTCAGAACGAATCGTGAGATTGGTAACGCCTTCGATAGGAAGGAATATCTGACGCGGACGAGGATTGTCGTGATTAGAGACCCATATATCGGATTTGACCGGCGATTTGAGATAATAATTACCACTCTTAAGCGTAATCGTACCGCCGTTTTTATCGGCTTTCACCTTCTCTACCGCGGCGAGAATTTCCGCCGTCATATCCTCTGTCCCATTAGGCTTAAGCTTATACTCCATCGCACCGGCGCTCATCGCGACAATTAGGGCAACGAACCCGGCAACCATCTTATTTGAAAATCCGTTATTCATATTGTACATTATACCATATCCGATTACTTCTGTCACCGATTCATTTGAACGCGTTTAAGTCATCAGCGGTAAGACCGACCAAGAGAACGCGTTTCGTCTTGCCGGTTTCACCCGACTTGAACTGAACTCGCGACTTCGGAATCTTGAACGCGGAGGCAAGGACTTCTATCAATTCTTTATTAGCCTTGCCGTCTACAGGCGCAGAGCGAAGACGAACTTTAATAGCCTCTCCCTCTCCGCCGATCGCCGGCACTACTCCGTCGAGACCGGGTTTAGACGAACGAGGCGCGGCTCTTACATTAAGAACTACGCCTTCTTCTGTTTCAGTGAAATATTTCGCCATAAAAATGAATTTCTTCAGAAGTGACACGCGGCGAATAAGCCAGATTCTGTTCTCCGCCCTAACGTCAAGCGAGAGCGGATCCGATCATTCATCTAAGCAATCAACCCGAGATCTTAAGTCTTGGCCTCATCAGCCTCGACACCGAACGAGCAGCCCGTCGATCCCCTATTTGATCTTGCTCCAGAGAGGGTTTACCTGGCCCACGGCGTTTCAGACGCGGCGGTGAGCTCTTACCTCACCTTTTCACCCTTACCGAACGCGAACGCTCGGCGGTATATTTCTGTGGCACTTTCCATCACGAAGGATTTACCTTCGTCTCCCGCCCTTAACAAACGGGTCCCTTGCCCTGCGGAGTCCGGACTTTCCTCTACCTTTCGGCAGCGATCGGTCACTCGCGCGTCACTTCTGAAGAAATTTCAAAGAGCTTTTATGCTCTATCGCTTCAGTCGCGATAGAGCAAGCGACCACACATCGTGCACTGAATCTGCGCGGGCTTGAATCCAACGCCCTGCATCTTCGCATACGCATCGGCCATCTGACCGACATTCGGCGGCTGAACGAGGTGGCAACCGTCGCAAACGCCATCGTGAGTAAGCGGAACGACGACCGGCCAACGCTTCGTGGAAAGACGGGTATAATAAAGGAGGAACGCAGGATCAGGCACCACGCGTGCTTTCGCCTCGCGTTCTTTCTTCGCTTCGGCGAGCTCGGCTTCGACCGCGGCGATACGCTCGTCGATTTCGGCGCAGAACTGATCGACACCATCCTTCTCGGCATCATACTTCGCCTGAGCATCGAGAATACGAGCATCGGCCGAAGGCATATCGTCCATAGCGGCGATCTGATTATTCTCGGCAGTTTCGAGATCGTGCTGAATAAGATCGATCTGAACCGAATACTGCTGATATTCTTTATTGGATTTAAGACCGGCCTGAGTCTGCTTTAACGAAGCGATCTTCTCTTTAAGCGCTTTCGCATCTTCTTCATAGCCACGAACACGATTGTTCGTATACTCCTGACCGGCTTTAGCGGCCTGCAAATCGGCGCTCACTCCGGAAAGGCGCGCGACTTCAAGGGCCTTGCGACGCGGGAGATCCTTCAGCTCGGCTTCGAGCTCGCGGATACGGCCGTCAACTTCTTGCAATTCTAAGAGAGACTCGATAACTGTCACGGCTTATCTACCTTTCCTGGGGCAGGAGACGGGACTCGAACCCGCAACCCACAGAATCACAATCTGTTGATCTAACCAATTGATCTACTCCCGCCATAGCTGGAGCCAGGTAAGGGACTCGAACCCCCGACCTGCTCATTACGAATGAGCCGCACTACCAACTGTGCTAACCTGGCCTGTGTACTTGGTCGTGTATTATATCAAAAAACCGCTGTGTACGTCAATGACGAAATTTCATTGATTTTACGCAAGAATTTTTGTTATAATTAACCCATGAACAAGGTCATAGAATATATCGACCGCGAAAGCGGCAAGAAAGTCACGGAATCGGTGATGGGCGATAAAGCCCTTCGCTTCGCTTACGAAACTCTTCTCGGGCGCACCCTTTGGCCCGTTCTGTTCGGCTCGAAGCTCATCTCCTCCATTATGGGCAGGAAATACGATTCTCCGAGTTCCAAGAGCGCGATTCGTTCTCTCGCATCGATTCCCGGATGTAAATATGATGAAGCGGAGAAACCGTTGGAGGAATACGGTTCGTTCAACGAATTCTTCACTCGGCATCTGAAGCCGAACGCGAGAACGATCGGCCAAGGCTTGGTTTCGCCGGCCGACGGAAGACTTATGCTTTACTTGAACGCCGACGCCGACTTACCCTTCCCGCTAAAAGGCGCGAAGCGTAGCCTGAAAGAAGTCTTCGATCGCCATTCGACCGACGTTTTGGGCGGAAAGATGGACGTCGCGGTCATTCGTCTCGCGCCGGTAGACTATCACCGCTTCCACTTCCCCATCGATTGCCACGTTGAGGAATGCGCTACCGTAATTCCCGGCAAATATCACTCGGTCAATCCGATCGCGCTTTTGGCATATCCCGACGTTTACGCCGACAACGAGCGGCAAATCGTGAAATGCTCTACCGAAGCCGGGGTCATGTACTTGGTGGACGTCGGTGCCTTCGGCGTCGGAACGATTATTCAAACCTTCGAGCCGGGTGAGCGCAAGAAAGGCGAAGAAAAAGGCTACTTCAAATTCGGCGGATCGACGGTCATCATGATCACAGAAGCGGGCCGCCTCAAATTCGCCGAGGATATCGTCGCCAACTCCGCCGCAGGATACGAAACGCGCGTCAAGATGGGCGAAACGATCGCCGAAGTCCGCCACGAAATTTGATCAACGCTTCAACGGGTGGACGTAGTTCGTATCCAGGGGAACATCGCTATCGGATAAGTCACGTTTTTTATACCTGCGATAGCGTTCGGTCACATCGTCGGCCGGGACGGAGCTGAAGCCTTGAGGATAGCTCCAGGTCCGCCAAAAGAAAGTGCCGCGATAAGTCTTTCGCGAGGCGTAAACACGCTTATCCGGGCTTTCCCCCGCCTCCGCAGCGAAAGGAGCCTGCCATCCTTCATCAATCGGACTCGGATCGCCATCTCCGAAGAAATGCCAATCTCCATCCCAGAACTCAACCCAAGAATGATTTCCGGGGATCGTCGTCCAATTACACCCGACGAGTCTCGCGGGAATCCCAACGGAACGATAAGCACATATCTGCAAAATCGCCATCCCCGTGCAGGAGGCCATGTGAATACGCATCGAATGGAACGGAGACTGATTCGCCTTATCGCGAGCGGTAGAGTAATGGACGTCGAGAACGTCCCAAATGACCGAATTGATCTTCTGTACGGCTTCGGTAGGAGTTTTCGCTTCGGCAACCAAAGACGGGAAAACGCTCTCGAAATAAGGCCGCCAATCATCCTTCTCTTCGTCGATTACCTGATTCGGCTCGACGTACTCCGTCTTCAATTCCTCAGGGATTTTGTCCGACCAAGGAAATAAAAGCGCGGCAAGAATCAGCGCTCCACAGGCATTCCCCATTCTTCAAGCTTTCCGGCCATCCAATCGAAGGCGGCCTCATGAAGGACTTTCGACTTACCGGCGGGGATAACGGGACCCGCGCAAACTTTGATATCGTAAGAAGTGTCGACGGGACCGAAATCGGTGAAAATATGCTTTAAAAGCCCGGAGTCGCGGCGAACCTGACTACGAGTGTCGACGACAATCGGGACTACCGGCACTCCCGCCTTCTCGGCTAGCTTCGCGCCAAGAGAAGAATAAAGCTTGCGCGAGAAGACGCGCTCGCGTGACCCTTGAGGGAAGATGAGAAACGAGTCACCTCGTCCCAAGCGCTCAGCGCCTACTTTAAGAATATGCATCAAGTCTTCGCGAGGGCTCTTTCGCCCGACGCACACCATACCCATGTGATCGGCGGCCTTTTCAAGCCCGGGGAGATGACCGAGCGAGGCCTTCGCGACATAACTGATCGGGCCATAAGAAAGGAGAATCGTCGGAAGAACAATCGTCTCGGTCGTCGACATATGATTGCAAAGATAAAGAACCGGGCCCTTGTAGGCGTTACGATGCTCGAAGCCTTCGACGATTACGCGCATACCGAGTTTCTCCGCGCCGGTAACCGCCGAGAAACAGAACTTCCCCCAGAGCTTCTGGGTAAGCTTGCCAAGCGGCTCGACAATCGCGCACTTCGGAAAAACGCTCGAAACGTAGCACGAGTATCTAAACGTCGTCCACCAACTCTTTTTAGCGCGCTTGGGCGCGAGATGGTCATCTTTAGTACGATAGCCACCCGTCGCCAGAATCTCTTGCTGAAACTCTTCAATCGTTGTTTTCTTCATTTTCGCCTCCTTCAGATTCCTCTTGTCCGTCGACCTCACCTTCGACTTGGTTCTTCACCTTCTCTTTAGCCTTGAGCTCTTCTTGTGCTTTGGCATTCGCCTCCGCTTCTTCTCTAAGCTTACGCTGCTCGGCAAGCTGTTCCTTCATTTCGGCCAAGCTCGCGCGCATTTCGTCGCGCTCGGCTTCCTGCTTCGCGCGCTCTTCGGCGGCTTTGGCTTCGGCGGCTTCGCGTTGAGCCTGACGCTCGGCCCTGAGCTGGCTGATATCTCTTAAGCCTCCGCTCGAATTCTTGCGCCCGAGCAGAGTCGACCTCGCGCCGACTTTCGGTTTCAAGTCCAAGGTCGAAGCCTTCGGAGGCGCACTCGCGGCGGTTTTCGAAGTCGAGCCTCCGCCTTTCGCGGAATTCTGTCCAAGAGTAAGTTCGACTTCGACTCCATTCTTCTCGATCTTCATCCACGCTTTCAAAGCATCCGCTTCTTTAAGCGTCCAGCCGCCCGCGGATTCTCCGACTTTAAGATAGTAATGAACGGGCGTTTTCGCGTCGGAATTATCGGTAAAGCCGACCGCTGTCTTGCCGCTCGGAGTTACGTTGATAATCGAAAAGTGAATCGAGCTTTTGATTTCTTCTTGCTCTTTCGTAAGCTCCTTTTCGGCACTCTTCGAGACTTCGCTCGCCATCTTCGTCGGATCGAAACCGATCGGCGGCTGGCCGAACATCTGGCGATCGACAATCGGTTGATAACGCTCGAACGGATACTTCTCCGCGAACGCCACACCCGCGATCATAAAACCGAAAACAATCAAGAATTTCGCCATCTTTCAATCTCCCGATCTACGGACCCTTCTTCGACGGCAGCTTGGACCTTCTCGGTACCGTAAAGCTTAGCCATCCACTCTCGCCTTACACCTTCGAGCATTTCCTTCGGGTAACGCTTAACGAGTTTTTCCAAAAGTTTAACTCCGGCGGCAACTGGCTTAAACACTTCGAAATCACAAATCAGAAAAAGCACTCCCGAACCGTACGGCATCGCGCCGACACCGTACTTCGACAAGTCTTCACAGTCCTTGACAAGCCACTTCACGTCGATAAATGGCGCGGAAATCATGCGAAAGGCCATCGCTCCGAAGCGATCGATATCGACCGCCGGGTACGCTTCCGACCAAACGAGCATCGGATAGAGCATAACCGAGTCGACGCTCTTCAAAGCGGGAGAGGGCGGGACGAAATTAAGGGATTTAGCTAGGGGAACAGGGTGAGGAACCGCTTTGACCTTGAGATCAAAACCTTCGGCCTTAGACCTTAAACCTTGAACTATAAACTTCGCTTCTTCCCCCGGCGTCATGCCATGGAGGAGCGGGACATCGATAGGGGCGACGAACGAGCTCCACTTTTCTTCCCGACAAGGGCCGTCGACCTTACCGTGCAAAGGAATCGGATGATCGATAAGCGTAACGGGAATCCCCTTCTCGGCACAGACTTCGAGCATCAGCTTTATCGTCGCGAGATATGTATAACACCTGACTCCGATATCGCAGAGGTCGATGATCATCTCGGATATATCGGCCATCATCGAATCGGTAGGACGACGATGTTCTCCGTACAATGAGCGAATCGGTATATCATAATAAGGATGAATCGTATCACCCGTCTTCTCACCGGCCGCGGCACTTCCGAAAAAGCCATGTTCCGCCGAGAACAAGGCGACAATCTCGGAACGACGCTCTTCGATGATTTTCGGAAGCGTCAAGGACGCCTGCATGGAAAGTATGCCGAGCCCTTTACGCATCGAGTTTCACCCTCAATGATCCGATCATGGAAGCGGTATTCACGATCGACGGATCGATAGCCTTCGAGACGACCTCATCGGAAGCGAGGCCATGAAGCCAGACGGAAGAAGCCGTCGAAAGAAACGCATCATCTTTCAGATATGCCCAGCGAGCGCCGATTATACCGGCGAGCAAATCCCCCATTCCTCCTAGCGCCATAAAGGGATTACCGGTAACGTTTTCGTAGACTCGCTTGGCATCTTTCGAGACGACAAGAGAAGCGGGTCCTTTCAATACGACGGTCGAATGATAGCGCGAGGCTATCTCTTTCGCCGCGCCGAGACGATCCGCAGCGATTTCTTCGCGCTGAACTCCGAGCAGCCGCGCCGCTTCGCCTTCGTGAGGAGTAAGCACGATCTCCTGGCCTTCCGCAGGCATATAACCCTCGGAACTAGCATACCAACCGGCGAGGATCGTGAGCGCATCGGCGTCGACGATGAAGCGCCCTTTTCGTACCGAAAGCAATCGCGAAAGAATCGCCTCCGTAGAAACGGAAACTCCAAGCCCCATACCGACGATCGTCACATCGGCCTTCGGCGGCACAGAGGTTACGCCTAGCTTGGTGAAAGTCGCTTCCGGAACGAGCGAACCCGCAGCGATTCTCGACGCGGCCGGGACCACGAGCTGAACAAGCCCCGCTCCCGCCGCTCTCGCGCCAAGCGCCGTGATGACGGGCGCATGGATATAATGCTCCGAGCCGCCGACGATCGTCAAAACGCCGACGCTGCGCTTCGTCGCGTTCCGCTCACGCGCCTTGAACGCCGAGGCGATTTCCTTAGGGATTTCAAAACTCATACTCGGTATTATACCAAATCGTCCGATAAAATGGTATAATATCCTTATATCTTATGAAAATATGTTTCGAGACATTCGGCTGTAGGCTTAATCGATCAGAAGCGCTGGCGGAAGAAGCGAGATACCTCGCCGCCGGTCATAGCGTCGTCAAAACTCACGAAGAAGCCGACCTTATAGTCATTAGAGGCTGTAGTGTGACGCGACGCGCCGAACACGACTCTCAAAAGTTGATTGAACACTTGAGAACCAAATACCCTTCCAAGCAACTGAGAATCGAAGGATGCCTCGACGAGAAGACCGAGGCGCCGCCGATTTATCTTCAAGCCGACAAATCTCTTATCGATAATGCCATACCCGTTTCGACGGCGAGAGCTTATCTTAAGGTTCAAGACGGATGCAGCGGCAAGTGTTCTTTCTGTATCGTCCCCTCCTTCCGCGGCAGTTCCATATCGGAGAATTTCACCGCAACGATCGACAAGGCGAAACGCTTCATCGAGGCCGGCTATCATGAGATCGTCGTCACCGGTTGCAATCTATCGCTCTACGCTTCCGAGGGCAAAAGACTTCCTGAGCTCTTATTCGGAATCGCCGAACTCTCGAATGATTGCCGCGTACGACTGGGTTCGCTTGAGCCGTGGCTCGCAGCGAAAGAAGTCGTCGATGCAATCGCCGAACATGAAAACATTTGCAGATTTCTTCACATCCCCATTCAATCGGGCTCGGATAGAATCTTGCAGGAGATGCGCCGCCCCTATACGGTAAGCGATATTGACGAACTCGTTCATCACGCGATGAAACGCGTTCCCGATGCTTCGATCGGTTGCGATATCATTACCGGCTTCCCCGGCGAAAGCGACTTCGACTTCTTTTCGACAGCGGGACTTCTCAAACGACTTAACTTCACCAACGCGCACGTATTCCCCTACTCCGAAAGGCCGGGAACTCTCGCAGCCGGGCTTCCGCTCTCGGTGCCGCGGGAACTTCGAAAAGCGCGCGCGATGGAGCTTTCCAATCTTGTACGACGCGCAAGAGAACGTTTCGCCGCGAAGCATATCGGTCGCGAAGTCGAAATCATCATCGAAGACGAAAAACATCCTTCCGGTTGGACGAGCGATTATTTGTGGTGCGAGATCAAAAACCTCATGAACGTTAAACGTAAGCATAGTCTTAGGGTGCGCGTCCTTGAAGCGAGACGGGATAAGCTTATCGGAGTCGGCTTGAAGTAATGGCCGGAGAAACCATCAAAACCTCCGCGCTTTGTCTGGCGATCAGGCCTTGGTCTCAGACCTCGCACATCGTCACTTGGATCACTCCAAGAGGCAAGATTTCGAGTGTCGTTAAAGGTGCCGCGCGTGCGAAGAGTTTCTTCCTCGGACAATACGATCTTAACTACACATGCGAAATTCTATATTACGCGCGCGCGAAAGGCGAGCTTCACGCGCTGAAAGAATGTTTTCCTCTTGAGCTTAGAGAATCACTTAGAAGCGATTTCAGACTCGGAGCGTTAGCGGAGTATTTTCGATCGCTTGTTCTTACGCTCGCTCCTTCCGGGAGCGAAGCGGAAAAATGGTACTCGACGCTCGAATCGGCGCTCGACGATCTCAAGGGTCGCGACGACGAAGCGAAAAGGATCGCCGCGCTACTCTCCTTCGAGAGGCGTATTCTAGAGCTGGAAGGCCTCTTACCGGAGCTTTCGAACTACGACAAATCCAAGGAAATTCAATTTTTCTCAATAGAAAACGGAACTTACGAAGCCAATGAAGGTAGACTCATGCGTATCGCTACGCCGGTTGCGAAGGCTCTTGAGAACCCGGAGAACGAAAAAAATCCACAAATTCTACTGGACGCGGCGAGGGTAATTGGTGTATTCTATACTTTCCATTTGGATACTCAGCGCTTTTGCAGGCGCGAAATCCTGAACTTGATTTCGAACAAGAAAGGAACAGATGAAAATGAAGGTTAGTCTTATCACGGCTGCGCTGGTCGCTTCCGCGCTTATGGTCGGTTGTGCCGAAGAAAATAAAGAAAACACCGAAAACGCCGATCAGGCGGTCATCACCGTCGGTTCGTCCACTCTCACTCGCGGCGATATCGATAAAGGCATCGCCAAGGTACTCGAACTTCAAGGTTCTGAGATCCCCGCCGAGCAACTCGACTATGTCAAGCAACGCATCGCCAATCAGATGGCTCAGAGCTTCCTCGTCAGCGAAGTCCTCACTCAAGAAGCCATGAAGCGCGGCGTCAGCGTCACCGCTGAAGAGTTGTCCGCCAAAGGCGAAGAGATAATGAAGCAACTCGCTATGCGCCCCGACTCGCCCAAGACACTCGATGAACTCTTCGAAAAGAGTCCCTTCGGTGCCGAAAAGGCTCGCAAGGAATTCGAAAACGGCGTCCTGATCGACAAAATGCTCAAAGCGGAATATGCAGCGTCTTCGCCGGTCGATGCTGAAGCCGAAGCCGATAAGATCATCGCTGAAATCGAAAAGCACAACGCCGAAGTTCAAAGCTTGAAAGATGCCGCGCTTCAGAAGATTCAGAGCCTCAAAGCCGAACTCGACGCGACGAGCGCCGATCAAGTGGCCGCCAAGTTCGCCGAACTCGCCACTTCCTCGAGCGACTGCCCCTCGTCCGCTCGCGGCGGAGATCTCGGCGATTTCACTCGCGGCATGATGGTTCCCGAATTCGAAAAGGTCGCCTTCGAACAAGAAGTCGGCAAAGTCTCGGATGTCGTCGAAACGAAGTTCGGCTATCACCTGATTCTCACAACATCCAAGACTCCTGCGACCGAGGCTACCGACGATATGCCCGCTACGCCCGAGAAAGTCACCGCTTCCCACATCTTGGTCAAGGTCGAAGGCGTCGAACCCGTTCCCACGAAAGAAGAAGTCATTTCCTTCGTCAAGGGCCAAGCCGAACGCGCCTTTATGCAGGATTTCGTTCTCAAGAGTGTTCGCGCCGCCGAAATATCGGCCTCTGAAGATTTCGCCCATATTCTTCCCCCGAAAGAAACTCATGAAGATGTAGTTGCGCCCGACGCGGAATAATGATATAATACACACTTATAAGATTTCGAAAGGAAAGATAACAATGAGCCAGCACGCATCTCTTAAGGGTTCCGGTAAGATCACTTCCAAGCGTAACGTCTTGAAGCGTTTCGAGCGCGTCAATCTTCTTCAGGCACGCGGTCAGTGGAAGGAAGGCGACCGTGGCCTCGGTCTTAAGAAGACCAAGCCCGAAGCTTAATAATCGCTTCTATACAACTTTTGTTGTACCAAAGGCTCAATCCTCTTGGATTGGGCCTTTTAAACTGAATAACCCGGAGGGGTAACCGGAAAGTCCTGTGCAAATCAGGCGCTGTCGCGCAACCGTAAAAGTCGGAATGCGGGCCCCTCTTAGATAAACTCAAGTACCTCGCATGAGGGGAAAGAAGGAAAAATGAACACCAAGACCCTGGCGTTAGCCATGGCTATTATACCCGCGGCCCTGTTCGCTGCGGACAAGGAATCCTCGGAGCTTCAGCCGATCATCGTCGAAGCTACGAGAATTGACCAAACTCAAGCGGAGACTCCCGCCTCCATCCAAGTAATTACCCGCGAAGACATAGCGACTAGCGGCGCGAAGGATATCGTGGAATTGATGAAGCGCAAATCCTCCGCCATCAACATACATACGGTTGGAGGCTTGAACCCGGCCCTCAATCAGCTTTCCATGAGAGGCTATGGGGAATCCGGATTCGGAAGAGTCTTGGTTTTGGTGGATGGCGAAGTATTGAACAACATCGATATGTGCGCACCTAACCTGTCGAGAATCAATCTCGCCTCGGTAGAACGCATCGAAATAATCTCCACACCCGAGACCGTACTCCACGGCGCCAGCGCTTCGGCCGGCGTAATCAATATCGTAACGACCCCGAACGACTACGAAAAGCATTCACGAATCGAAGTGCACGGCGGTAGCTACGACACTTACGGCGTGAATCTTTCCACCCGCGGCGGATTCGAAGAATTGGGACTTCAATATTGGAGCGCGTTCGGGTATGACCACTCTCTAGGATATCGCACGAATTCGCAGTTCGATATCTGGAACTGGGACGGCGGCATCAAGGAAAACTTCGATAACGGAGCATACTTAAGATTCAGCGCCTTTTATAACTACGCCGACTATGGACTGAGCGGGAGCCTGAGCGAAGCGGAATTCCATGCCGACCCTCGCTTAAGTAACACGCCCCTTGATTATTACAAGCGTAAGAGCTTCGGACTCAACGCTTCCGCGCTTGGCGTTATAAACGAAGACAACCGCCTGAAGCTTACCTTTACCGCTTCCAGACGAGATATGGATAGCGCTAATGATTACGGCTGGGGGCTTTCATTCTACGACTACGATATGTGGTCTTACGAAATCAGACCCGAGTGGATCAACGAAACCACCCTCTGGGGCCATGATAATACCTTTATTCTAGGCGCGTTCTATCGATATGATTTGCTCGAAGGAGCTTTTCCGAACGCCCCCTTCGATACCGATCGTAACACTTTCGGCACTTATGCCAAAGAAGCGTTCGAGCTCACCGAAGATCTCACTTTGGAATTCGGCGGTAGATACGAGTATATGAGAAGCTTTAAGAGCAATGAAGCCATTACTCCGAAACGCACCGACCAAATGCACGCTTATGATGTCGGACTCGTATATCACATTATCGACAACGCTAAAACGTACGTCCGTGCTTCACGTTTCTTCAGAATTCCATTTATCGACGAAACCGCTAACGGAGAAATGCTTAAAAGCGAATACGGCTACAGCGTCGACTTTGGAGGCGAGGTTGAATTCTTGGAAGAATTCTACGGCGGAGCGAATTTCTTCCTGACGCGCACTCACGATGAAATAGCATTGGATCCTTTCCATGGTTTATATGGATGGGAGAATCGCAATTTACCTGACTCCACCCTCCGCAACGGATTCGATCTTAAACTCGGCTGGGAGCGCGATAAAGTCGCCGGCGTCTCGCTCGGTTATACTTTCGTAGATGCAAGATTCGAACACGGAGCCTACAAGAACAACAAAATACCTTGCGTAAGCGAATCGACCCTGCTCTTGAACGGGAAAGTGTGGCTTGTAGATGAAGTCAGCGCTTTCGGCGGCATGCGCTACCAAAGCTCTCAGTACGCTTCCGCTGATTTCAAGAACGAATATGACAAACTCGGCGATTTCGCCGTTTTCCATCTCGGGCTTCAATACATCCCGGAGATCGGCATTCTCAAAGGCGCGCACATCACCTTCGCAATTGACAATCTATTCGATAAGAAATATTGCGACTATGCTGCAGTCGGATGGGGCGGATACGGATATTATCCTGCCGTCGGACGTAGCTACAATATCTCGATCGCTTACGAGTTTTAAAGCGCGAGGAGAATTTCGGGGAGGAGCTGCTTCTTCCTCGAGAGAACACCCGGCATTTCGAAAAGTCCGTCGTCACGCTTCGTGTAAGGAAGCTGGCGGCGGACTGATTCTTTGCCGCGAAAGAGAAGCTCGGAATATCCGTGGTTCGGATCAGTGACCATCAACGCGGCAAAATCAAGCGCTTCGCGGCGAATGAGAGTATCGAGCTCCGCGGACAAGGAATCGATGCGCTTGTGGAACTGTGAAAGGTGAACTTCTTCGATCTGGGAAAGCGCGAACTTGGTCGACCCTTCCTTGTAGAACTTAAGATCGCTCTTAATGGCCTGATCCGGAGGCATCGCGATAAGCGCCGAATCGACGGACGTCAGGCCCTCCATAATCGACTTCGCGCTCTCTCCGCAAATCTTCTCCAGCCACTCGCACATCATGATATCGACCTTCGTCGTAGTAGGCGATTGGAAAAGAAGCGTGTCCGAAACGATACCGGAGATGAGTAAGCCGGCCATCCCCTTAGAGGGAATATAACCCATCGCGCGATACATCCGAGTGACGATCGTGCAAGTGGAGCCGACGACGTCAGCCATAAACTTGATCGGCTCCTTGGTCGACGAAAACATCATACGATGATGATCGATAACCTCGATAACGGGAAGCTCATCGGCTCCTGGGATCGACTGCTCGATTTCATTATGATCAACCAATATAAGCTGCATCGGAGGCTTTTCGGCAAAAGCTTTTTTCAAAACCGTTCCGACTAAACGGCCTTGATCATCCACTACCGGGAAGTGGTTATGCGAATTCTTGATAGCCGCACTTTTGATATCACGAACACGATCGTGCTCGTTAAGAACGCCCTTACAAACATGCAAAGGCGAGTCCGTAAGCTTGATAGTCGCGAGATCCACTCTTTCAATGAAAAGCGGCAAAAGCTTCGCCGGGCGAAGCATCCCACGATATGTACCGTCGGCATTAGTAACCGGAAGCGAGCTATGCCCGGATTCATCAAGGAGCTTGAGCGCATCCAAAACCGACACCGACGCATCTATAGAAGGGAAACCGCGCTCGACTATATCACCGACACGAGTATATACATCACGCTTGACCGTAATTGGCGGCATATTGAAATGCTTGAACGCCCATTCGCTCTTCGCGGGAAGACGACCGGGGCAAATCGCCTCGACGTTTTCCATTCCCTCGAATCGCCGAAGCTCGGCGAGCGCGTATGCGCTCATCACGGTATCGGTATCGGGGTTTCGGTGGCCGGTGATATACGTCTTCATTACATCGCCTCCGCGAGCGCCTTAGCGAACTCGGAACACTTCACCTCTTTCGCGCCTTCCATCTGACGAGCGAAATCGTAGGTGACGGTCTTCGCGGCAATAACCTTATCCATCGCGCTGATGATAAGGTCGGCAGCTTCGGTCCAGCCCATATAACGAAGCATCATTTCTCCGGAAAGAATCAAAGAGCCGGGA
Source organism: Kiritimatiellia bacterium (assembly GCA_024405265.1). Lineage (GTDB taxonomy): Bacteria > Verrucomicrobiota > Kiritimatiellia > RFP12 > UBA1067 > UBA1067. Next base: position 48,395 of record JAKSOZ010000008.1, read on the forward strand.
TTCACCTTATCAAGATTCGCGTACTTGGGCGCGGTACCGTGAGTCGCCTCGAAGACGGCGACGCCTGTCATATAATTGATGTTCGCGCCGGGAGCGATGCCGATTCCGCCAACGGTCGCGGCAAGCGCATCGGAGACGTAATCGCCGTTCAAGTTCAACGTCGCGATTACGTCATACTCAGCGGGACGAGTCAAAATTTGCTGAAGAAACGCGTCGCAAATGCAATCCTTAATAACGATCTCACGACCGGTCTTCGGATTTTTGAAGCTGCACCAAGGCCCGTTGTCGATCAAAGTCGCGCCGTATTCGCGCTGAGCGAGCTTGTAGCCCCAATCGCGGAACGCGCCTTCGGTGAACTTCTGGATATTGCCCTTATGAACAATCGTCACCGACTTGCGATCGTTATCGATAGCATATTCGATCGCCGCGCGAACGAGACGCTCGGTACCTTCCAAGGATACGGGCTTGATGCCGATGGAGGCGGTTTCGGGGAAGCGGATTTTCTTTACTCCCATTTCGCCGAGGAGAAAAGCCTTGATCTTCTCCACGCCTTCCGTACCGTGCATCCATTCGATACCCGCGTAAATATCTTCGGTGTTTTCACGGAAAATGACCATGTCGGTAAGCTCGGGACGCTTGACCGGCGAAGGCACCCCTTTGAAATAGCGAACGGGGCGCAAACAAACGTAGAGATCAAGTTCCTGACGCATCGCGACGTTGATCGAACGAATTCCGCCGCCGACGGGCGTCGTCAAGGGACCCTTGATCGAGACGAGATTTTCGCGGCAGGCGTCCAGCGTTTCCTTCGGGAGCCATTCTCCCGTCTTATTGAAAGCCTTTTCGCCCGCGAGCACTTCGAGCCAATCGATTTTGCGCTTTCCGCCGTAAGCTTTCTCAATCGCCGCGTTCCATACGATCATCGCGGCTTTGGTGATATCAGGACCAGTGCCGTCGCCTTCGATAAACGGGATCGTGGGATTCTCGGGAACATTGAGCTTCCCGTTTTCCATAGTGATTTTCGCCATAAACTTATCGTCCTTTTCTGATTATTTTCTACGGAGCGCGCGAATTTCGGCCTGAATTTCTTTAACCTTCTCGGGATAGCGCTCCGCAAGGTTTTCCCGCTCGGTCGGATCGGTCGTAAGATCGAAGAGATACGGTCCTTCGACGCCCTTACCGTAGTTCGCGCCTTCTATGAACTTCCAATTCCCCTTGCGATAGCCCCAGGGACCCCAAGCGGATTCTTCGGGGAGCGAAACTCTCCCGTTTTCGTTCTGACCCAGAATCACGTAGGAAAGTTCCTGTGAATCTCTGCAAGCGCCCTGAGGAACCTCAACTCCGGCGATCGCCGCGAGAGAGCGAGCGTAATCGGTATGCGAGAGGAGCGCGTGGGAGACCGTATTCGGCTGAATATGACCGGGCCAGCAAGCTACCATCGGAATGCGCGTACCGCCTTCGAGAACCGAGTACTTTCCGCCCGCCCAAGGAGCAGCAGGATTGACACCCTTCCAAGCATCTCTCGCACCATCTTCATAACCATCGGAAACACGAGGTCCATTATCGCTCGTGAAGATGAAGAGCGTATCGTCATAACCGTTTTCCGCGAGCGCCGCGCGAACTCGGCCCAAACAATCATCCATCTGCACAGTAGCGTCGCCGCGGATGCCGAGCGCACTTACTCCGCGGAAACGCGCGTGAGGATCGCGCGGGACATGAATATCATTCGTCGCGAAATAAAGGAAGATCGGCTCGCCCTTCGCGTCCTTGATGAAGTCGATAGCCTTATCGGTAATCGTGTCGGCGAGATCCTGATCTTTCCACAAAGCCGCTTTGCCGCCGCGCATGTGACCGATACGCGAAATACCGTCGATGATCGTTTTATCGTGCTGATAATCGCTGGGTCTGCCCCAGTCCTTCAGCATTTCCGGATTCGTGCGAGCGGTAATCTCGCCCTCCCACTTCGGATTGGCCTTGCGATCGTAGCTGATCTCGATCGGATCCGCCGGGTCGAGATTAGCGACGCGTCCATCTTCGATATAAACGCAAGGAACGCGATCCGCCGTCGCCGCCATCACGAACGAGCGGTCGAAGCCGACCTCCTTCGGACTCGGCTTGATCTCTCCGTTCCAATCGATCGGACCCTTGCCGTCGCCGAGGCCTAAGTGCCACTTGCCGATCGCGGCGGTCTTATAGCCGGCGCGCTTCATAAGAACGGGCAAGGTAACATTTTCTTCGCCTGAGCCCTCAACCGGAATGATGAGCTTCGCATCACCATCAAGAATGTTATTATTAGGCAAACGATGAGGATACCTGCCCGTCATCATCGAGTAACGAGAAGGCGTACAAACGGGCGTTGCCGAATGGCAGTCGGTAAAGCGACAGCCCTCGTTGCAAAGACGATTCAGATTCGGAGTCGGCACCAAAGACTGACCATAAGCTGCCGTATCTCCATAGCCTAAGTCATCCGCCAAGAAGACGACGATCGCTTTAGGTTTAGCCGCGAATGCAGGGATTGAAAGCGCGAGGAGCGCCAAAAGCAAAATCTTTTTCACTTAACGATATCCTTTCCGGCATAGATGGCAAAAGTGCGAATTCTCCCGGCGCCCATAGTCTGTCTCGGCAAATAGCGAACTCCGGCGATCTCATATTCGGCACCGAGATTAACGACGATGACATGAGGATGGTCGGGCTTCATATCCGACCAACGCGTGTGCCAATGATTACGATTCTCGCCATCGATCGCATTTTCGGCCTTCCCGTCTTCTTTAGCGAGCTCCTCCGAGTCGACATATGCAACCGACCACTTTTCATGCGGAATATCTTGCCCCCAAGCATCATAAACATCGAACTCCGAAATCGCCGCAAAAGGCTGACCATCCCACGCGCTTCGCGATTCGATCGCGAAGTAAGTCGCCTTAACAGGAGCGAACTTGAAAATTTGCTGATTCGACGAATTCTGGAACTCGCTAACCATAATCGGTCGACCCAATTCAATGACTTTAGCGGGGCGATCCGCCTTCGCGACTATGGCGATCAATGCCGCGATCATGAATACCATTATCCGTTTCATGAATTTAACTCCTTTTTTTCTTCTATATAAAACACTTTATCGCCGACGCGGCACCGAGGAGCCTTAAAGGTCACCCAATTGCCGCGCTCGGCCTTCGTCACGACTTCCTCGTCGCGACGCATCTCACCGAGAACGAATTCCTCGACCCCGGTGGTCTTGCCGTGAATCTGTAAAGTTTCCCCGCGCATCGGTTCATGATCTTGAACTTTGACCTGCGCGATCCCGGCTTTGGCGAAATAATCGATGACTATCCCGACGTGACGTTTTACGGTCGTCGCTAGAGAATCTTCCGAGTCCGTCATCTGATCGACGCCGGGCCGACCGTAATACATCCCGACCGAAAACTCCCGATGAAAAACTTTCTTGACTTCCTCTGTCAATTCGGAAACAAGCGCTTGAGTGTACGTCCCTTCCGCGACCGCATCTACCGCGCGGCGATAAGCCGAAACCACCGTCTTCACGTACTCCGGATTACGCGCGCGACCTTCGATCTTGAAAGATCGGATCCCCGCCTCAATAAGCTTATCCACGAAAGCGAGCGAGCAAAGATCTTTCGCCGAAAGAACCGTATGAGGCTCGACGACGAACTCGGTATCCGATTCGTGAACGGGCTTACCTTCCTTATCAGTATAAAGATCAACCGCCTTGACGAGAAAGCGACGGCGACAGGGCTGATGACATTCGCCGCGATTCGCGCTGCAACCGAATGCCTCATGGCTCATGAGACAACGCCCTGAGAGCGCGACACATTGCGCGCCATGCACGAAAGTCTCGACTTCAATATCCGCTTCTTCGATGATTTTCTTAACTTCACTGAGCGAGCATTCGCGCGCGAGAACAACTCGCTCCGCGCCCTGCGCTTTCAAGAACTTCGCCGCAACCGAATTCGAGCAACTCATCTGAGTCGAAATATGAAAAACGGCGTCGTGCTTCTTGCAAAGTTCAATCACGCCCCAGTCGGCCACTATGAACGCATCAACATAGTTCTTGGCGTATTTGATAAGCTCTTCCACTTCTTCGATTTCGCCTTCGTAGATAATCGAATTCAGCGTGAGATATATTTTCTTATCTCCTACTATCGAGCGAATCTCAGGAAGGTCGTCCTTGCAGAAATTCGCGCTTGCACGTTGACGCATATTGAAAGAACCGAGTCCGAGATAAACGGCATCCGCGCCGGCCGCTAAGGCCGCCCTTAAAGCAACGAAATCTCCTGCAGGAGCTAATATTTCTGGCTTAACCATTTTCGTGAATATTATACCATATTATCCCGCGACGTAAAAGGATTATCCACCAACTTTAAGGCATGACGAAAAGAAGGACGAGGTTCGTTAAGTTGAAGAGCGCGTGATTAAGCGCTGCGCACCAAATCGAGCCCGTCTTCTTGTAAAGCCAAATCTGAGCGACGCCGAAAAAGCCAAGCGCCAAAAACGCCGCGTCGATTCCTCTAAAGTACATCACCCACGAGCCGAAAATTCGGTAATGAGTAATGATTTTCTCGTAATCGGGATAGTGCGCAAACGAAAAAAGCGCCGCGGAAAACGCGATTACGACCCAAGCGGGTACTTTAAGTAACTTCGAGGGGAGTTTCCAAAAAAGTCCGCGAAAAAGAAACTCCTCCATTATGGGCGCCAGGACGAGGACTTGAAGGAGGATACTTAGGAAAGTGAGATTAAAACCCGCCGCTTTCTTAACGACATCCAAGCTTCCTTGATCGGGAAGCGTGATCCCGAAAAGTTCCGCGGCACATTTCGTCAAAAAGCATAGACCGATGGTCGCTATCGCGATCACCGGCCATGCTTTTAGTGTAAAAATGAATTTTTTCACTTAGCTTCGACTTCCGAGCCCGTTCCGCGAATCTTGATGTGGAGTTCGCGGAGCTGCTGCTCGGTAACGTAGTTCGGCGCGTTCATCATGAGGTCCTGGGCCTTCTGATTCATCGGGAAGGCGATGACCTCGCGGATGTTGGGCGTGTCGGTGAGGAGCATGACCATGCGGTCGACGCCCGGGGCGATGCCGCCGTGCGGCGGCGCGCCGTACTGGAACGCGTTGTAGAGGCAGCCGAACTTCTGCTGGACGACTTCCTTCGGATAGCCGGCGATTTCGAACGCCTTCTCCATGATGTCGATGCGGTGGTTACGAATCGCGCCCGAAGAGAGCTCGATGCCGTTGCAAACGACGTCGTACTGATACGCTTCGATCGTAAGCGGTTCCTTGGTTGTAAGCGCTTCGAGGCCACCCTGAGGCATCGAGAAAGGATTGTGCGAGAAGATGATCTTGCCGGTTTCGGGATCCTTTTCGAAGAACGGGAAGTCGACGATCCAGCAGAACTTATAGCAGTTATGCTCGCGGATGTCGTTCGTCATGTTGTCGGCGATGTTCGTACGAACGAGGCCCGAAAGACGGTTGCACTCATCGACATCGGCCGCCATGAAGAAGAGGCAGTCGCCCTTTTCCATCTTCGAGATGGCCTTCATCTCGTCGAGCTGCTCGGGAGTCAAGAACTTCGCAATCGGGCCTTTGAGTTCGCCTTCGGGCGTCCAGCTGATGTAGCCGAGGCCCTTGCCGCCGTTCGCCTTAACGAAAGCTTCGCGCTTATCGAACCACGTACGCGTTTCAACGCCAACGATGCCCTTGACGAGAAGGCCCTTGACGAGACCGCCATTCTCAACGCAGCTCGCGAACGCCTTGAAGCTCGCGCGCTTGAAGAAGTCGGACATATCGAACCACTTGAGGGGATTACGAAGGTCGGGTTTGTCCGAACCGTAGGTCATCATCGCGTCGCGATACTTGATGCGAGGCCAAGGAGCTTCGTTGCAGGTCCAAGTCGAGAACTTCTTGAAGGTCTTACCGACGACGTCTTCGACGACCGCGAAGATTTCGTCCTGAGTCGCGTAGGACATTTCAATATCCATCTGATAGAACTCGCCCGGGGAGCGGTCCGCACGCGCGGCTTCATCGCGGAAGCAAGGCGCGATCTGGAAATACTTGTCGAAGCCCGAGACCATGAGAAGCTGCTTGAACATCTGGGGCGCCTGAGGAAGCGCGTAGAACATGCCGCGGTGAATACGGCTCGGAACGAGGTAGTCACGCGCTCCTTCGGGGCTCGAAGCGGTCAAAATCGGCGTCTGGAATTCGTTGAAGCCCTTCTCCCACATCTGTTCGCGGAGGAACTTGATGACCTGGGAGCGGAGGATGATGTTGTTGTGGAGCTTTTCACGACGAAGGTCGAGGTAGCGGTGCTTGAGACGGACGTCTTCGGACTCGTCGGCCTTTTCATCGGGGACGTAAATCGGGGTGACTTCCGAAGCGGACTCCATGATAAGCTCGTTCGCTTCGATTTCGATTTCGCCCGTCGGGAGGTCCGAGTTGATGGTCTCGGGCGTACGGAGCTTCACTTCGCCGGTAACCGTGATGACCGACTCGAGGTGGGCCTTTTCGACCTGACTAAAGAAGCTGCGCGAGGGGTGAACGACGATCTGGGTAAGACCATAGTGGTCACGAAGGTCGACGAAGAGAATTCCGCCATGATCGCGAAGACGGAACATCCAACCGGAAAGCTTTACGGTCTTGCCCGCGTCCGAGGCGCGGAGCTCATTACAAGTATGTGTACGATAAGGATGCATAATACCTCCAAAAATTTCGTATAATTATATCATATTTCCCTTATACGCCGCAACTATAAAGCCTTCTTATTCCCCCCGCTCGGAAAATTTGGGGTCTGTCCCCGTTTTTCTTCTACGTTTGCCTTTACCTTGTGTCGGCGAATTTGGGGGCAATCGTACTCGCTAGCGAAAACGGCTCGATACTCTGATCCTTCAGGCGCTCGGTAATCTTTAGATTTACCTCGGCCTGAGTCTCGACGTCTCGACCTCGTTTTCGCTTAGTTCCGTTCGACTTGCGGCCCCCAAATTCGCCGCGCATGGCACCCTGGTCGAATTCGGCGAGATGCCGCTTCGCTTTCGGTCTCGCTCCCGCTTTTCCCGAGTCTTTCTCTCGTTGCTTTCGCGCCCGATAACTTCGTATGCCGTCGTCGGCGGATACTCCTCCTCGGCCTACTTGTTCTCGAACGCGAAATCCCCGAACCGAAATCCTCGCTAAAAGCTCAGCTCGACTCTCAAGCTTGCGTCACTAGCCTCACCTACTTCTTCGGTGCGTCTCTTGCTCGTTCCTTCCGCGCTTCTCCTGAACGGATAAGCTTAGTGTGTTCGGAAGTGTGTAGAACGGAGGGAATGGGGAGTGGGTGAGTGAACGAGACCGAACCCAGCTGCCTCAGTACCTCCGCGTCGCACCCTTCTCCCCTACGAGTTCTGCTTGCGGCAGTTTCATCTGCCGCGCTCTATCTCACAGCCGCGTTCCGCACTCTGGACAAAACTTGAAGATTTCTTTAAGCTTGGCACCACACTCCGTACAGAACTTTTTGCTCAAAGTCGGCGTCGGCGAAACTTTTTTCTTCGCCGAGGTAAACACCAAATTCCCAATATTTATATAGGATTTGCTATTTTCAATCAATCGCTTGACCCTCGGAATTTCGTCTTCGCTATCAACGATAACCTTATTTAACGCATTACATTCCGAAAACGCATCCGACCCAATCGTCGTCACGCTTTTAGGAATCGTCACCGACGTAAGCGACCTGCAATACCCAAACGCTTTATTCCCTATCGTCGTCACGCTATTCGGTATCGTAACCGACGAAAGCGACAAGCAACCATCAAACGCAAAATCCCCAATCGTCGTCACGCTATTAGGTATCGTCACCGACGTAAGCGAACTGCAATTGTAAAACGCTTGGCAACCAATCTCCGTCACGCTATTCGGTATCGTCACCGATGTAAGTTTGTCGCAAAAGTCAAACGTATTACTCCTAATCTCCGTCACGCTATCAGGTATCGTAATCGATGTAAGCGAATCGCAACCAGAGAACGCACCATACCCAATCGACGTCACGCTATCAGGGATCGTCACCGATGTTAGCGTTTTGCAAAATGCAAACGCCCAATCCCCAATCGTCGTCACACTATCTGGTATCGTCACCGAAGAAGGACAAGTACCTTTATACTTATAAAGGTATCCGTTTCCTAGGATAACTAAACCATCCGGCTGATTATTATAAAACGGCGTTTCGTCAAACGCACTATTCCCGATCGTCGTCACACTCTCCGGTATCGTCACCGATGTAAGCGAACTGCAACCGAGAAACGCACATCCCCCAATCGTCGTCACTTTATATCCGCCAAGTGTCGACGGAATCGTAAGCGAACCGGAATATTCGTTAGAGTATGAATTGTGTTTAGAACCGCGAAAGGTGATTTCGGCATTATAACCGCCCTTCCCGTCATCGATAAGGTTATAATACCATTTCACACCGTTGACCGTGGTCTCATACTGATGAGCCCAAGCTCCCGCGGTCAAAACCGCGACGAAAATAAACGCGATAAGTTTTTTCATTTCATTTCTCCAAAATCATTTTCCACAATTATATCATATTTCAGCTCGTATAGGAAGCGGAAAGACCTAAAAAATCTGCCGCTTCGCATCAAGCGGCGACTTCAAAATCCCGGGGACTGTCCCCATATTTTCCGTCACTTCGCAAGCTTTATTTCAATCGGAACGAAAAGGTCGGGATTTTCCGCGCGCTTCATGATCTTGTCGGCATATTCTTCGCTATAATATCGATCGGTTTCCGTTCGATCACGCCGCCCATTGTAACGGCGAAGCGCGGTAGGCCAATCGTCGAAAAAGCCGCTCGGGCGCTCCGAAGCGGGACGAGCCGAAGCGCCGAAACCTTTACGCGAGAGATACATAATCGCCGCGCGGATATTCTGTTCGGCCGTTCCTTCATTGCGCTTCGTCGGCTTCTTAAGGCCGACCTGCGCCTTTTCGTTCCCCCAATCACCGGGCACATTCACTTGGACAGGATCGACTTCCCATGCGGCTTTGGAGCGAGGTCCGTTGCCGCCCGACTCTTCGATCATATGCGCTTTAACGAGCGCGGGAGTTATATTCGGAATTTTCGCCGCTTGCTTCGCGGTTCCACCCGAGCCCTTCGCCTTGTCGGCATTGAACTCGGCTACCAACTTCGCGACAAGCGCATCATGCTTCTGATAACGCGCATCCTCGAAGCCGCGAAAAACGGGAAGTCCTTTCGAGCCCGCGATTTCGCGCTTAACTCTTTTCTCCGGCTTTTTCGTCGTGACACTCGGCGTCGTAGCCGAAGGCAAAACCTTCGCTCCTTGCAAAGGCTCGATAACATGCTTCCAAACGAACGCTTCAATCTCTTTTACCTGCGCCAGCTCATCCTTACTCAAGAATCGCCTATCGATATAGAGTTCGCCCCAATCATCGAAGAAGAGATCCCCGAGTCCATGAGTATCGACTTTATAGCGCACGGCTTCGCGAGAGGCGGGAACTTCGGCGCGGCCCTTTCTCGCTAGCTCCGCCGCATGCTTTAGGGCTCGCTCTTCCACGGCTTGTGAGATTCGGATCGCATCGCGAAAAAGGTTTACACCTTTTTCGAGTGCTTTCGTATCGACCGAGAGACCCTTCAAATCGCCCTTCCCGAGCGCCTCTTTCACTCCGCTCATCGCCGCCGCACGTTCCTCGGGAGTCATCGTCTGCATGACGCGAAACCCTTCGGCAACGAGATTGGGATCAAGTCCGCTCAAATCGAGTCCCTGACCATTAGCCTCAATCGCCAAGAGTAGCGTAGCAAAAACGTAAAGCGAAAGAAGCGTCGACTTCATACTCATTCAAATTCTCCTTGCCCCGCATCTACTCTAGATCAAAACGGGGACAGACCCCATTTTACCTCTTCCCTCTCTTTCCCCCTTACCCCCATTCTCACCTATCTTGAAACCTTGTGGGGCTTCTAAGCAGAAGCCCATAACTACTGTTTTTAGTTTTCTAAAAGATTACAGTTGCAGACCCTTGCCCCCTCGACGAGATAACGTCCTTCGCTATCTCGTATAAGCGCGGCAACGACGTCGATGATCTTCATGCTTTATACCGAATCGCCGCGGTCGGCGGATTGCGCCTGCGGAATGATCTTGGAGATAAGCGTCTGTCTGATTAGAGCATATCCTTTAGCCGGGATCTCCTCCTCGAGACAAGTTCCGTCGTTAAGAATGATCTTCAATTTACGGTAACGAAAGCCTCTGATGAGCTCAATCGGACCGACAATACCCCCAAGAGCAAAGAAATGCCATTCGACCAGTAAAACATAGCAGAACCAACGATGATCCCACTTAAAATATTGCAGACAACTTATTATCTCGGAGACCGAGTAGTTTTTGTACATGCCGACCAACGTACAAAGCGCAAATAAACCGACTGCGCTTAGGAACAGTGATCCGATGAACTGACTCAAAGAATAACAATCTTCTTCAACCCATCGGATCTCCGAATACTTGAGATTGTGCTTCCACTTCAGCTCCTTAGTCTCCACATCATCCTTTACGAGAAGACTGTCGCCCGTAAGGAACACATTGCCTACACAATAATTAAGAGCTTTCAGATTATCCATACAGCACCCCGTTCATATAGGTTATTATACCAAATCCGCCGCGCGCGTGCAATCCCCCAACCGAGGGTCATGTCTGACGTGAATAGAGGGACCTTCCGTCTCGAATTTCTCGTAATTTTTTGCCGGCTTGAAAATCAAGAATAAGGCGCTTATCTTAAGGATGCGACGCTAAGCTTCTCCGTTCAGGAGAAGCGCGGAAAGAGCGAATAGCCGCAACGCGGCAAAAGAAACGCACAAATGAGTTGGGTGAGGCTAGTGCCGCAAGCTTGAGCGTTGAGCTGAGTGATTGAGAGCGTTTCGGTTCGGCTAGAGAG
>JAKSOZ010000009.1 GCA_024405265.1 Kiritimatiellia bacterium
GCGGCTTCCCGGCCGGCGTATTCCCGGGCGCCGACACGCCCAATTGGTATTCCTGGGCAGGCGCGGGCGGCGGTGGTGCGACGCGTGACGGCGGAAGCGCCGAGGCCGAGGAATTCGGCATCTTGGGCGATGCGGGCCAGGGCGGTGAGGGCCGCGTCATCTGCATTACGGGACGTGAAGAGTTTTATGGCGGCGGCGGATCGGGCGGTGTCGCGAGGAGCGACGATAACCGCGCGGGCAAGGCGACGTATGCGGGCGGCGGTGCCGGTGGTGACGGTCGTCATGTGGACGGCTACGACGGCATTAACGGAACCGGTGGCGGCGGCGGTGGCGGCGCGTGGTACCCCGGCAAGGAAAATCTCTATCCCGAGTCCGAGAAGGGACAGGGTGGCGCAGGCGGTTCGGGTATCGTAGTCTGGCGCTATACGCCGATTCCGACGGATATCAACGCGGGGCCGGTCGTGATGTTCTCGGAAATCCGCGGCGATAAGATGAGCGCGAATCTGACAATCCCCGTCATCTGCCTCGGCAAGGGTAAGGGTGAAGATGCGGGAGAGTACACCGAAGACACTTCGGATGACGGCAAGGGCAACTATGTCTATACGCGTTCGGATCGCGTCTGCACGCTTTACTTCGAGTACGGTGTCGACCGCTTTAATCTCGAACATCAGGTCTGCCTGACGACAAAGGCGCATCTCGGCGAACATGAGTTCAAGGTGCCGGGACTTTTGAGGAATCAGGCCTATTGGGGACGCGTTCGCGCGGTCGATGGTGTGGGGCATGAATTTGTGACGCGCGAGCTCCCGTTCGAGACAACGGACGAAGGTGATGACCGCGATGTGGACGTCGGCTATCCGCGCCTCGGCGATTACAGTTACGTGACGACGAACGGACATGAGGTTGTCTTTACGGGCAAGATGCTGACGCAAGGACTTTACGACGTCAAGCTCTATCTCGCGACGAATGTGAACGATCTCGTCTGCATGTCGGCGGAAGGGGCATGGAATAATAAGTACGAGGTGCGTCTCGACACGACGACGAATGATACGTATACGGTTACGGCAAATGACCTCACGCCCGGAACGCGTTATTGGTATATGATCGAAGCGGCGGATGCGAATTCCAAACACGAGCAGAAGACGACGTACGAAGGCATGGGCTTGTGGTATGAGTACAAGCTCGACAAGGCGAAATTCCACTCCGCGACGATTCCGATGAAGGATCGTACGCACCATCAGTACACGACCTTTGTCACGCCGAAGGAGGCGAATCTCTCGCGCACATATCACGAAATCAAGGACTTCGAAAACGCCGAGGAAGAAGTGCCGGTCACTTTCGAGGAAGTTCTCAAGGAGACGGGATCCTTGCCCGCGCGTCTTGAACTTTGCATTACCAAGGTCAATGAGAATACATATGCTGACGATCATGCGGTCATGGCATGGCCGCTCACGACGAATGAGGATGGCGAAGGCGGCCCTGGGAAGTACAGCTTCACGACGAACTTTCCGTATGGTACGATGATCAAGTATCATTGGCGCGTCGTCAATACGCTCGACGAAAAGGATAATACGACCGACATCGTTCCGATCACAACGTACGTCGGCAACCCGAACCTCTTCTACTGGGTGCGTCCGTCGAGTAAGGGTCCGGGAGATTGGTGGGATAAGCAGAACTGGCACAATCCGAACGCCAACTACAAGGATATGAACGGTAACACGCTCCCCTTGAACGAGTGGCCGCTTCCTGATGTCGATTCGACCGTCATCTTCACGAATATGGTGGACGGCGCGTATGTGAACATTACGGGACGTTGCGATGTTTTGCGCGTCAATCTCTCGATCGGCACCAATAAGGTCACGTTCGCGGGCGTCAACGACAAGAACGGACACGCGGGCAAGGCATCGCTAATCACCAAGTTCTTCAAAACCTCGGGCTCGGGAAGCGAACTTACCTTCGATAATATCATCGCGCCCATGGATAATATCGACTTCGATTGGATGCGCGAGACGTACATCGATGAAGGTCAGGGCGGAACGGTGACGAGAGAGCGCGACGTGAGCGCGGCAAATCTGACGGTTCAGAATGAAGCCGAGGTCGCGTTACGTAATCTTACTTTCGCGCCGCTTGTGGGAACGCTCAAGGTCTGTGACGGAGCTACATTATCCGTTGGTGCCGGAGAACTGAACGGAATTCTCAATGTGGGCGGCGGAGTAAAGGTCGAGGTCGATAATGCAACGCTTGACGTCGGGACGATCCACCTCGAGCATCATGATCTTAATGATCCCGCCGGTGATCCGCGTACGGGAGAAGCTTGCTCGTTCGACTTCCGCGGCGCGAACGCCAAGCTCAATATCGAACACGTGATCGGCAACCGCTACGGGAATACGACGACACCGTTTGTCTTCCATGTGCCGCAAGGTGGTTTTACGGGGCCTGTCGTGACGCAGAAGGGTCTCGCGGGACTTTCCGCGTTCGGCTTCGGCTTCAGACGTGAGGAAGTGATGGGCGAGGATGGACAGGCGATCGTGATCGAGAACCGCGGCAGGGGAGCGGTTGACGTGCAAATTGCTGAAGATTCGCCCGCCTATCGTTCGGTCAGAACGGTCAATCCGACGCTCGTCAAGGCCGAACACGGCTTCTGGAATGAGGTCGACCCGTATGTTGTCTGGTGGGTTAAGGAATATCACAAGCTCGACGTTTCTCCGCGTGCTACGTTTACGCAAATTGATCGCAGCTGGCGTCGCACGAACGAGGTTTATTTCGACAAGGAGAACGAGGTTACGGGCAACTACGGTCCCACGCTCCTCAAGGCGCGCATCACCGGTACTCAGCGCACGGTCATCGCCGTCGAGGCGCATGATGGCGAAGTCGTCCATCGCCGCGGCACAATTAAAGACGATCTCGATTTGTATAAGAACGGCGATAAACTTCCGGACGTGGATAGGGCGAAGTGGTCGTTCGAGACGCATACTTCAACGCCTTGGAACGATTCGTTTGTGAGAGAGCTCGAAAAGATCGTGGCCGAAGCGGAAACCGAGGAAAGCGAGACGAACCACGAAGTCTATGTCGGCGTCGACGAGGGACTTCTCGCGATGACCGCCATCAAGAATATGGACGCTTTTTCAACTTATGTTGACGCGCACGTAAAGGTCAAGACGGCTTGGGAAGATAACGAGCCGATTGATATTTGCTCGAAGGCGAAGATCGGCGTATCGTTCGATGCGTCAGGACGTCTCGTCGTTCTTTCGGGCGATTTCGCGAATACGGCGAATACGGTGACGAACGAGACGGACTTTGTTGCGCAGGATGGCGACCTCGTTCGTATCTCCATTCAGGCCGCGCGTAATAAAGATAAGAAGGAATACTTCAAGCTCGCCGCGAATGGCGCGCCGGTCGTTGCGACGGGCTTCGTCGATTCGACCGGTTCGTGGTGCCTCCCCGATGCGCTCGCGGGTAAGGTCTTCCCGGCGCGCACGGCGGGCTCGAATCCGATCGGCATGGGTAAGGTCGGCTTCGCGGGTACGGCGGTTCTAAGAGCGATGAGCGTCGGCGCGCGTCCGCCTGCCGGACTCGAGAGTGCGTTCACACATCAGACAACGCTCGGCGACGGCACGATCGTCCCGATTCCATTCACCTACCTCGACGCGGTGCGTGTGAACAACACGGCTGAATATGAGACGATCGCGCAGAGCGAGTGGAAGAACGGCTACGAGCTGTGGGCGAGCTATGCGCTCGGTCTCGATCCGACGGATGAGAATAGCGTCTTCTGGACCGACGGTAAGATCAACCAGGCGAATGTCGAGAACTATCTCTTAGCGCCGATGGACGTCGAGCCGCCCGAAGGCTCGCTCGCCGAAATCGGCTATGACCTCCAATCTTCGACGGATCGTACCGAATGGACGAAGGCGTATACGCTTATCAACACGAACGCGAACTTCCGTATCAGCAACTACTCGTCCCCCGAGTCGACGGATATCGCGACTTTCGTGCGTCTCGTCGCAACGGTTGCGGGTGCGCAAGTTCCGAGCACCAACTTCTTCGGCGCAGTTCGCATCGAAAGCAATCGCGAAAAGTCGGCGGTCGGCATTCCGTGGGTAAGATCGAATAAGCATATCTCCGGAGAACTTGGAAATCTTCCGATTCAGCTCTCCGAGTACGTGACGACGGGCGACCTTGAGGAAGGGGATATGATTTATGTCCTTGGGGAGAATCGCGACAGGTATCTCGCGTGGGCGCTTCAGGACGGCAAGTGGGAGCCGATTACGGTCGTGGGCGGCACGGTCGACAAGACGACGGTCGAGCAGGGCGGCGCGGCGGAAGAAACCGAGTTGATGCTTGGCGGCGCGTTGTGGATCGTTCGCAAGAATCCAACGAAGAATTTCCACCTCGTCGGTCAGTTCCCGGTTTGCGAACTTACGACGCAGATCGAGGCGGGAACTAAGGAGAAGGGTAAGCCGAATCTGATCGCCAATCCTCTCGGCACGTCGTTCGACTTCTCGAACATCAAGGAAGGGGTTTTGGCCGGTACGCCGACAGATCCCGGCGACCAGATCTACGTGCCGCAAGAAAATGGTGAGCTCAAGCTCTATACCTTCGAGAACGGCGCGTGGGGAACCTTGGTCAAGACGACTAAGAAAGTCGGTAATCGTACGCTCGTAACGACGACGCGCAAGACCGATCAGAACATAATTCCGACGAGCCAGGGCTTCTGGTACGTGAGCGCGGGAGGAACGCCAATCATCAACTGGAATGGTGGCGAGCAGAAGGAGGTGAAGTAATATGAAGAAGCTGATATTTACGCTCGCGGCGCTTCTCATCGCGCACCTCGCTTCGGCGGAAATGCTCTACTGGATGATCGGGGATTCGACGAACGGAGGCTCGAATACGATAGAGTTCAATTACGCGGTTGTGTACGCGGTTAACGGCGAGAGCAAGATCGCGCTTCCGAATAACGGCGAAGACGGCGAGATTTACGGCAATGAGGAGCTTTCGCCTATTACGACGACGAATCCGCAGATGACCGAGTTCGGAGAAGGTTGGGAGTATCAAAATTACAGTTTCTATGTGGAACTTTTCAACTACGATTTCGATCTCGGTATCGGAACGAGCGTCGGCGTTTCCGAGTTCGCTACTTACGACTCGCTCGTTTCGAACGGTCATATCATTCCCTCGGGCATGGGTATTCCGGAGACGGCAAAGCTTTGGATGCCGACAACAGCGGTTCCTGAACCGACGAGCGGCTTACTAATCCTTATCGGACTCGCTTCTCTCGCGCTAAAACGCAAGAACGCCATTCGTTGATAAGGGGGTGGGGAAAGTGGTGGACCCGGCGGGACTTGAACCCACGACCCGGAGATTATGAGTCACCTGCTCTGACCGACTGAGCTACGGGTCCACTACGGGAAATATTTTATCAAATTTACCCCCTTGCGCGCAAGGGTGAATTTTTGATAAAATAGAAAAAATAATCACCACAACTGTACAGTTAACAAAGTGGCCGCTTACCACACTTCAGGCAGTTGATGGCGTAGCTATGGCAAAATTTCGAAACAAGTAACCAAATCAAAAAGAAAAGGTAAGCTAAGATGAGCGCAGAACGCAAAGTCTTCGGACGCCTCCAGGGCATGGCGACGACGCCGCCCGATATGATTGAGATCCAAACCAAGGCCTATCATGACTTCCTCCAAGCCGATATGGCTCCCGGGAAGCGTGAAGATAAGGGCCTCAACGCGATCTTCAAGGAAATCTTCCCCGTCAAGAGCTATGACGGTCGTTACTCGCTCGACTACGTCGGCTACAGCCTCGAAGCCGAGAAGATGAGCTATCTTCAGGCGCTCAACGAAGGCGAGACTTATCATCGCACGCTTCGCGCGACCTTCCGTTTGAAAGACGGTGAAGACGTTCGCGAGGAAGAAGTTTATCTCGGCGAAATGCCGATTATGACTCCCGATGGCGCATTCGTCATCAACGGCGCCGAGCGAGTCATCGTTTCCCAGCTCCATCGCTCGCCCGGCATCTCTACGGAGAAGCAGGTCCATGCGAACGGTCAGCCGCTCCTCTCGGTCCGTATCATCCCCGATCGTGGTAACTGGATCGAAATCATGTTCGATACGAACGACATTATGTGGTGCTTTATGGATCAGCGCCGCCGTCGTCGTAAATTCTACGCGACGACGCTCCTCCGCGCGTTCGGCTACGGTTCGGATGAGCAGCTCATGCAGCTCTTCTACGATTTCAAGCGTCTTCCGACCGCGCACAAGTACACGGATCGTGAACTTCGCATGATGGTCATGAAGGACGACCTCGTCGACGGCGACAGCCAGGCGGTTATCGCTCGCCGTTACGACCCCGTCACGCCCGCGATGATGGAGCAGATCTCCGCCGCCGGCATCAGCGAAGTCGAAATCGTCGACGTCTCGGTCGACAACGGTACCTTGATCAAAACCCTCCGCGAAGATGCGAAGGCCGGTATTCATAACGAAGAGGATGCGCTCAAGGAAGTCTATAAGCGCATGCGCCCCGGCGATCCGCCTACCGCGACGAACTCGAAGCAGATGATTCACCGCATGTTCTTCGAGCAGGCTCACTACGATCTCGGATATGTCGGTCGTCATAAGATCAACAAGAAGCTCGGTCTCGTCGGTCAGGTCGATGAAAACCTCCGCACTCTTCACGAGTCGGGTATCGACGTTATCGAAGCGATTCGACTCCTCCTCAAGATTTACGTCGGCAAGGAAACCGTTGATGATATCGACCACCTCGGCAATCGTCGTATCCGTACGACGGGCGAGCTCCTCGAGAATCAGTGCCGCGTCGGTCTCGCTCGTACCGAGCGCCTTATCCGCGAGCGCATGACCATTCACGATCCGAATTCGGGTCCGCTTACGCCGAGCCGCCTCGTCAACTCGAAGACGTTCTCCTCGGTTATTCAGGACTTCTTCGCTCGCTCGCAGCTTTCGCAGTTCATGGACCAGACGAACCCCTTGTCGGCGCTCGCCCACAAGCGTCGTTTGTCCGCTCTCGGTCCGGGCGGTCTCTCGCGTGAACGCGCCGGCTTCGAAGTCCGCGACGTCCATCCTTCGCACTACGGTCGTATCTGCCCGATCGAAACCCCTGAAGGTCCGAACATCGGTCTTATCTCCTCGCTCGGCATTTATGCCCAGGTGAACCGCTTCGGCTTTATCGAAACTCCTTATCGTAAGGTTGTCGGCGGCAAGGTCACGGATGAGGTCGAATACCTCCCCGCGGATGTTGAAGAGCAGTATGTTATCGCTCAGGCTAACGCTCCCTTGACGAAGAACATGACTTTCGCCGAAGAGAAGGTCACTTGCCGTTATAAGACGGAGTTCTGCGAAAAGCCGGCTCGCGAAGTTCAGTATATGGACGTCGCCCCGATGCAGGTCATTTCGATCGCTGCGGGTCTTATTCCGTTCCTTGAACACGACGACGCGAACCGCGCGCTCATGGGCGCGAACATGATGCGTCAGGGCGTTCCTTTGATGACGACCGAGCGTCCTTACGTCGGTACCGGTCTCGAAGGCGTCAGCGCCAAGGATAGCCGCGTTATCTCAACCGCGATGCAGGACGGTGTCGTCGCTTATGTCTCCGCCGACTTCGTCATGGTCACTCCCGACGGCACTCTCCCGGTCGGCAAGGCGCAGTTCGAACACAATCCCGAGAAGGGAATCTGGAGATACGATCTTCAGAAGTTCCGTCGCTGCAACTCCGGATGCTGCTTCAACCAGAAGCCCATCGTCAAGAAGGGTCAGAAGGTCGTCGTCGGCGACTGCATCGCCGATGGTCCCGCGACCGATCAGGGTGAACTCGCCCTCGGCAAGAACCTTCTCGTCGCCTTCATGAGCTGGCGTGGTTATAACTTCGAAGACGCCATTCTCGTCAATGAGAAGCTCGTCCGCGAAGACGCGCTTACCTCTCTCCATATCATCACCTTCGAGTGCGGCGCTCGCGATACGAAGCTCGGCCCTGAAGAAATCACTCGTGATATTCCGAACGTCTCCGAAGACGCGCTCAAGAACCTCGGTCCTGACGGCATCATTCGCGTCGGCGCTGAAGTGAAGCCCGGCGACATCCTCGTCGGTAAGGTCACGCCGAAGGGCGAAACGGAACTCAGCCCTGAAGAGCGCCTCCTTAGAGCCATCTTCGGCGAGAAGGCTGCGGAAGTCCGCGATACTTCGCTTACGGTTCCTCCGGGTACGACCGGCGTCGTTATGGGCGTTCAGGTTTCTACGAACGGCGGCGAAGAAGACGAAGAGAAGAAGGCTGCCAAGAGTGATGCCGAGAAGAAGCGTAAGAATCAGATCGCCAAGATCGAGAAGGATTTGACGACGCGTCTTTGCGAATCGCTCTTAAACGAGAAGCTTCCTTGTGACGTCAGTGATACCGATACGGGTGATACGATTATCGCCGCCGGTACGAAGATCAAGAAGAGTCAGCTCGCGATGCTCGCAAAGGCTCACGCTCACTGGGAAATGGACGAAGGTCCCGCGAAGGACAAGGTCTCGGCGATCATGCTTCCTTACGAAGACGAATTCGCGGCGGTTAACGACGCGGCGGAAGAAGGCGGTCTCTTCGGCGATCTCGGCGGTGACGGCGAAATCGTCAAGTCGGTCCGCGTTTTCCTCGTCGATAAGAAGAACCTCAGCGTCGGCGATAAGATGGCCGGTCGTCACGGTAACAAGGGTGTCGTTTCGCGCATCCTTCCTTCGTGCGATATGCCGTTCCTCCCCGATGGTCGTCCTGTCGATATCGTCTTGAATCCGCTCGGCGTACCTTCGCGTATGAACCTCGGACAGCTTTTCGAGACTTATCTCGGTCTTGCTTGCCGCCTTCTCAATTTCCATGCCGCGACGCCCGTCTTCGACGGCGTTCAGGAATCGGAAATCGATGAGCTCCTTCGTCAGGCCCGCAAGGTCCAGGAAGCGGAAGAGGGCGCGAACGCTTGGGTCTGCCCTGAGGGTAAGACGGTTCTTTACGATGGTCTTACCGGCGAACCCTTCCAGCAGAAGGTCGTCGTCGGCGTCATTTACATGCTTAAGCTCCACCACCTCGTTACCGATAAGATCCACGCGCGTTCGATCGGGCCGTATTCGCTCGTCACCCAGCAGCCGCTCGGTGGTAAGGCGCAGCTCGGCGGTCAGCGTATGGGCGAAATGGAAGTGTGGGCGCTCGAAGCATACGGTGTCGCTTACGCGCTTCAGGAACTCCTCACGGTCAAGTCCGACGATGTTCAGGGCCGTACGCGTATTTACGAGTCGATCGTCAAGGGTACGAACGTTCTCGAATCGGGCATGCCCGAATCGTTCTCGGTTCTTATCCACGAACTTCGCGGCCTCTGCCTCGATACGCAGCTCCTCGGAGGCGAAACCGAGCGTCGTCATCAGAAGACGCGCGATGTCAAGCCTATGGCCGAGGAAGCGGAAGTCACGACTGCTGCGGCAGCTGATGACCTTCTCGCGGGCATGGTGAACCTCTAATTTCAAGAAAAGGAGAATTTAAAGATATGAATCCTTTCAATACTCTCGACACCTTCGGCGGTAGCTATAACGCGTCGGCTCATTATGACGCGATCAAGGTGATGCTCGCTTCGCCTGAGACCATTCGCAGTTGGTCTCATGGTGAAGTCAAGAATCCCGAGACGATCAACTATCGTACGTATCGCCCTGAAAAGGACGGCCTTTTCTGCGAAAAGATCTTCGGACCTACCAAGGACTGGGAGTGCGCTTGCGGTAAGTACAAGCGAATCAAGAACAAGGGTATGATTTGCGATCGCTGCGGCGTCGAAGTCACCCTCGCCTCGGTCCGCCGTCAGCGCATGGGCCATATCGAACTCGCGGTTCCCGTGAGCCACATCTGGTTCTTCAAGTGTTCGCCTTCGCGTATGGGCCTCTTGCTCGATAAGACTTCGAGCGAACTCGAGCGCGTTCTTTACTATCAGGATTGGATGGTTACCGAACCCGGAGATACGCCCCTTAAAGAAGGTCAGATCCTCTCCGACCAGGAATACGCCGACGCGCAGGAAAAGTACGAAGACGCTTTCAAGGCCGAAATGGGCGCGGAAGCCGTTCGTAAGCTCTTGAGACGTCTTGACCTCGATAAGCTCATGGCCGAACTCGAGGAAGAGATGGAGAATACCCGCTCGAAGCAGACGCGCAAGAAAATCGCCAAGCGCATGAAAGTCGTCGAAGGCTTCCGCGCTTCGAAGAGCCTTCCCGAGTGGATGGTCCTCGATGTTCTTCCCGTTATTCCGCCGGAACTTCGTCCTCTCGTCCCGCTCGAAGGCGGACGCTTCGCGACGAGCGATCTTAACGATCTCTACCGCCGCGTCATCAATCGTAACAACCGTCTTCGCAACCTCCTCGCGCTCAAGACCCCTGACGTCATTATCCGCAACGAAAAGCGCATGCTTCAGGAAGCGGTTGATGCCGTCTTCGACAACGGTCGACATGGTCGCGCCGTCACCGGTCCCGGCAACCGCGCGCTCAAGTCGCTGTCCGAAATTCTCAAGGGTAAGACGGGCCGCTTCCGTCAGAACCTTCTCGGTAAGCGCGTCGACTACTCGGGCCGTTCGGTTATCGTCGTCGGTCCTGAACTTAAGTTCCCGCAGTGCGGTATTCCTAAGGAGATGGCGCTTCGCTTGTTCGAGCCGTTCATTATCCGCCGCTTGAAAGAGCTCGGCATTTGCCATACGGTCCGTACCGCCCGCAAGATGATCGAACGCCGCGACGAGCAGGTCTGGGATATCCTCGAAGAAGTGACGAAGGACAAAACGGTCTTCCTTAACCGCGCGCCTACCTTGCACCGTCTCTCGATTCAGGCTTTCGAACCCGTCCTCGTCGAAGGTAAGGCTATCCGCCTCCACCCGATGGTTTGTACGCCGTTCAACGCCGACTTCGACGGTGACCAGATGGCTGTCCACGTACCGCTCTCGATCGAAGCTCAGATGGAATCGAAGCTCATGATGCTCGCTTCGACCTCGATCTTCTCGCCTGCGTCGGGCAAGTCCGTAATGACTCCTACGCAGGATGTCTGCTTGGGCCTCTACTTCCTTACGGTTCCCTCGCAACAGGATAAGCTCGCCGGTAAGATCGCGGGCAAGACTCCTGCCGGGGAAGAACATTTGCCCTTGTTCAATGATATCGGAGAAGTCGAATTCGGCATTGCCGAAGGCTGCATTTCGTATCATAGCCGCATCCGTTTCCGTAACCCCGACTACGGTACTTCGGGTCGTCCTCACGGCGACACGACTCACCGCACGATCGAGACGACCGCCGGTCGCGTTATCTTCAATAACGTTTGGCCGAAGGAAATGGGCTTCTGGAACGACAAGTGCTCGAAGTCGACGATCGGCAACTTGATTCTCGACTGCCACAAGGTCGCGGGTCATGACATCACGGTCGATGCGATCGACAAGCTCAAGTCGCTCGGCTACCAGTTCGCAACCGTCTCCGGCGCTTCGATGGGTCTTAAGGATATGATCCGCCCGGCCGATAAGGACGCGGAGATCGCGAAGGCTCGCGCCGAGGCCGACAAGGTTCAGGCTCAGTTCCAGCAGGGTATCATCACCGATGGTGAACGCCATAACAAGATCGTCGGCATTTGGTCGGCGACGACTGAAAAGGTCGGTGACGAACTCTACAAGACGATCGATAAGAACATCAGCCCTGAGAACAAGAACCCGACCGAACTCAACCCGGTTTATATGTTCGTCGACTCGAAGGCTCGTGGTTCGAAGCTCCAGATTCGTCAGCTCGCCGGTATGCGCGGTCTTATGGCGAATCCTTCGGGTGATATTATCGAACGCCCGATTACCGCTTCGTTCCGTGAAGGTCTCTCGGTTCTCGAATACTTCATTTCTTCTCACGGCGCTCGTAAGGGTCTCGCCGATACCGCGCTTAAGACCGCGGACGCCGGCTACCTTACCCGTAAGCTCGTCGACGTTTCGCAGGACGTTATCATCACTCAGGAAGACTGCAACACCGTCAACGGTCTCGAAGTCGAAGCCATCGTCGAAGGTGACGAAGTCAAGGTTACCTTGGGCGAGCGCGTCATCGGTCGTACCGCGCTTTATGACGTTCGCAATCCCAAGACCGGCGAGACGATCGTTCGCTCGAACGACATCATCGACGAAGAAATGGCTGAAGCGATAAACAAGGCCGGAGTCGATTCGATTTGGATTCGCTCGGGTCTTACTTGCGACGCGGAACACGGTATGTGCGCCAAGTGCTACGGGCGCGACCTCTCGACCGGTAAGCAGGTCGAAATCGGCACGGCGGTCGGTATCATCGCCGCTCAGTCGATCGGCGAACCCGGTACTCAGCTCACGATGCGTACGTTCCACATCGGTGGTACCGCTTCCGCTTCGGCGCAGGCGACCGATATCGTCCTCAAGAACGACGGTGTTGCCAAGTTCATCGACGTTCGTAAGGTCCGCAACGACGAAGGCAAGGAAGTCGTCTTGAATAAGAACGGTAGCCTCGAGATCACGCTCAAGAACGGTAATAAGGATACGTACCAGCTCCAAATGGGTACGACGCTTCTTATCGAAGACGGCGCTGAAGTCAAGAAGGGTACAAAGGTCGCGATGTGGGATCCTCACTCGGTTCCTGTTCTTTCGGAAGCGGCCGGTACCATCGTCTTCCAGGACTTCGAAGAAGACGTCTCCGTCAAGACCGAGACCGATCGCGCTACCGGAGCGAAGACGCTCGTCGTCCTCCCCACCAGCGAATCGAATCTCCATCCTCGTATCGAAATTCACGACGAGTCGGGCAAGATGGTCGACTCGCACGACATTCCTACTGCGGCTATCGTCATGGTCCGCGACGGCATGAAGGCTTCCGCCGGTATGCTCCTCGCGAAGACGCCTCGTGAAGCCGCCAAGACGCGTGATATTACCGGCGGTC
Source organism: Kiritimatiellia bacterium (assembly GCA_024405265.1). Taxonomy (GTDB): domain Bacteria; phylum Verrucomicrobiota; class Kiritimatiellia; order RFP12; family UBA1067; genus UBA1067. The sequence goes on from JAKSOZ010000009.1 coordinate 12,921, forward strand.
TTCCTCGCGTCGCCGAACTCTTCGAGGCTCGTCAGCCTAAGGACGCGGCGGAAATCGCGAAGATCGAAGGTACGATCGAATTCGGTGAAAACGTTCGCGGTAAGCGCTCCGTCAAGGTCGTCGACCACGTCACGGGTCTCTCGGAAGAGCATCTCATTCCTATGGGTAAGCAGATCGTCGTCTTCCGCGGCGATAAGGTCAAGAAGGGCCAGCAGCTTACCGAAGGTCCCGTCATTCCTCAGGAAATCCTCGAGGTCTCGGGTCCGCAGGAACTCGAAAAGTATCTCGTCAACGAAGTCCAGCAGGTTTATCGTCTCCAGGGCGTCGAAATCAACGATAAGCATATCGAAATCATTGTCCGCCAGATGCTCCGCAAGGTCCGCATCACGAACCCGGGCGATACCGACTTCCTCTGGGGCGAGCAGGTCACCCGCCAGACGTTCCTCCGCGTCAACGAACAGATGATGATGGAAGGCCGTCGTCCGGCTGAGGCGCAACCTGCGCTTCTCGGTATCACGAAGGCCGCGCTCGAAACCGACTCGTTCATCTCCGCCGCGTCCTTCCAGGATACGACTCGCGTCCTCACCGAGGCTGCTACAATGGGTCGCGTCGATGAACTCCGTGGCTTCAAGGAGAACGTCATCCTCGGACACCTCATCCCCGGCGGCACCGGCTTCCCGCTCCACCGCTACTTGAAGCTCGTTCCTTTGTGCGAGACCATTTCCGACGAGGAAATGGACAAGCTCCGCGAAGAACAGCGCAAGCGTCAGGAAGAACTCTACGGAGTCGCTTCGGTTCTCCCCGGTGAAGAGGGAGACGGTCAGGACGATGATCTCGGAGAGCCCGTTCTCGTTAACGACACGGGCGACAATTCTGCGGACGGCATCGATCTTCTCGGCGCCGACGAAACTATGGGACTCAATATGGAAGGAGCAGGCGATGACCTCCTCGGCTAAACTCTACGTGGTCGATAAAATCGAGAACCTCGGCAACTACGCCGAGGTCTCCCCCTACTTCGCGAAGGTGATCGAGTTCTTGAAGAGCCACGATCATAACGCGCTTCCCAAGGGCAAGAACGAAGTCGACGGATCCAATAGTTGGGTCAATGGCGTCGAAATCGAACTTATTCCGCTCGCGGAGCGCAAACCCGAGCTTCACAAGAAGTATTTCGATATCCATATTCCGCTTAAGTATGACGAAGTCATGGGAGTCGCGCCTTTCGATCCCAAGGCCGAGGGTAGCTTCAACGAGGCGGATGATATCGGCTTCTACGCTCAGACTGTCGAGCCCATTACCGTTAAAGTCGGTGAGTTCGCCATCGTTTGGCCCGAGACTTGCTCCCACTCTCCCGCTTGCACTCCTGACGAAAAGAAGCTTCAGAAGAAGCTCATCGCCAAGGTTTTAGCCTAAGGTGACTTTAAAGTGAAGACCTCGCAATTTTGGTATCCGCTTCCCGAAAGGCTGATCGCTCAGCATCCTGCCGAGAAGCGCGGTACCGAAAAGATGATGGTTCTTCACCGCGATACCGGCGTTGTCGAACATAAACACATCGCCGATATCGTTGATTACCTAACCGATAAAGACCTTCTCGTCGTTAACGACACGAAGGTCTTTCCCGCTCGCTTGATCGGGAAGTGGGAAGATTCCGAAGGCGCGATCGAAGTCCTTATGATTTCTGCCGCGCCCGAAGCCGAAACGACGAAAGAGCTCGTGTGGAACGTCATGATCGGCTCGGGAAGAAAGTGCCGCGAAGGTCAAGTCGCGGTTTTCGGCCCTAATAAAGAACTCAAAGTTCGATTGCTTCAGCCGTTAAGCGGTATCGGGATGTGGAAGGTCGAGTTCCTTTGCGATCGACCACTGATGGACCTATTGGATGAGTTCGGCCACACCCCGGTTCCGCCTTACGTGAAGCGCGAAGGCACTCGTGAAGAAGAGCTCGCCGATCGTGAGCGTTATCAGACGATCTACGCCAAGCACGTCGGCTCTGTCGCCGCGCCTACCGCAGGGCTTCATTTCACTCCCGAAATTTTCGCCGCGCTCGAGAAGAAGGGCGTCAAACGCGTCGCAGTTACCTTGCACGTCGGGCCCGGCACCTTCCGTCCCGTGAAAGCCGAGAATATCGAAGATCATCAGATGGACTTCGAGGCCTTTACCGTTCCTCCCGAAACCGCCGCGGCGATCAATGAGACGAAGAAAAAGGGTGGTCGAATCGTTTGTGTCGGCTCGACGACGGTTCGCACCTTGGAGACGGTCGCGGCGGCTTGTGCGGAAAACGATCCCTCCTCCGTTCAACCTTCAACCTTCAACCTTCAACCCGGAAGCGGAGCTTCCAATATCTTCATTTACCCGCCTTATAAGTTCAAAGTTTGCGACGCGATGCTCACGAACTTCCACCTCCCGCAGTCGACTTTATTGATGATGATATCGGCGCTGGCGGGGCGCGAGAGGGTGCTTTGCTCGTACGCGCTCGCCGTGAGAGCGAACTATATGTTCTTCTCTTACGGGGATTGTATGTTGATAGTTTAAGCTTTTTGGGCTGTTTTCCACAATAAATAGTGCCGGGCAAATGAGCTCGGCACTAGTTGTTGATATATGTTGATAATTGTCCACTTGCTTTTGCACTACGGATAGTGTATAATTTTCTTTCATACATACCACAACTAGTAAAAACCATTTAGAAACCACTACTATGAAGTCCATGAAGATCATCAAGCGTTCCGGTGAAGAAAAGACCTTCGATATCGAGAAGATCGTGAACGCTATTCGCAAAGCCTCCCAGGCGGTAGACTATAAGAGCGCCTTGTCCGAGGGCCGTATCAAGCTTATCGCCGAGGAAGTCGCGGGCGTTTGCGAAGCGCGTTCTCGCGCGATGACCGTCGAAGAGATTCAGGACGTCGTCGAAACTAAGATCATGGAAATGGGCGCGCACGAAGTCGCGAAGCGCTATATCACATATCGCTATAAGCAGAACCTTCTCCGTCAGGCGAATACGACTGATAAGCAGATACTCTCTCTTATCGAGTGCAACAATGAAGACGTCAAGCAGGAGAATTCCAATAAGAATCCTACGATTAACTCCGTACAGCGCGACTACATGGCCGGCGAAGTTTCGAAAGACGTCGCTTCCAGACTCCTTCTTCCTGCTGACGTCGTTCAGGCTCATCGCGAGGGGCTTATCCATTTCCACGATATGGACTACTATGCCCAGCATATGCATAACTGCGATCTCGTAAATCTCGAGGATATGCTTCAGAACGGGACGGTCATTTCGGGAACGATGATCGAAAAGCCGAAAAGCTTCTCGACCGCTTGCAATATCGCCACTCAAATCATCGCGCAGGTCGCTTCGAATCAATATGGCGGTCAGTCGATTTCCTTAACGCACCTCGCTCCTTTCGTAGATGTTTCCCGTCAGGCGATCAAGAAGGAGCTTGAGAGTGAACTTGCCGACGCAGGCGTCACGATGAGCGAAGAAGCGTTCAACAAGACGGTCGAGCGCCGCGTTCGCAAGGAGATTCAGAAGGGAGTCCAGACGATTCAGTACCAGGTCGTCACCCTCATGACCACGAACGGACAGGCTCCTTTCGTTACCGTCTTTATGTATCTCGGAGAAGCGAGGAACGAGCAGGAGCGTCGAGACCTCGCAATGGTCATCGAGGAAGTATTGATCGAGCGTATTCGCGGAGTCAAGAACGAGCAGGGCGTTTATATCACTCCCGCGTTCCCGAAGCTCATCTACGTCCTCGAAGAATCGAATATTCACGAGAATTCGCCTTACCATTATCTTACCGAGCTCGCCGCGAAGTGTACTGCGAAGCGTATGGTCCCCGATTATATCTCGGAAAAGATCATGCTCAAGAATAAGATCGATAAGAACGGAGAAGGTCACTGCTTCACTTGTATGGGTTGCCGCAGCTTCTTGACCCCGTATGTCGATGAAGACGGGAAGCCAAAATATTATGGCCGCTTCAATCAGGGCGTCGTTACCGTCAATTTGGTCGATATCGGACTTTCCGCCCATGGTGATATGGAGAGATTCTGGTCGATCTTCGCCGAACGCATGGAACTCTGCCACAAGGCTCTCCAGTGCCGCCACGAGCGTCTCACCGGAACTCTCTCTGACGCCGCTCCGATTCTCTGGCAGCACGGCGCTCTTACTCGCCTCAAAAAGGGTGAACCGATCGACAAGTATCTCCACGGCGGATATTCGACGATTTCGCTCGGCTACGCCGGGCTTTGGGAATGTGTATACGCGATGATCGGCAAAAAGCTTACCGAAGAAGAGGGCGAAGCTTTCGGTCTCGAAATCATGAAGAAGCTCAACGAGTATACCGCGAAGTGGAAAGCGGCGGAGAATATCGATTATTCCTTGTACGGAACCCCGCTCGAATCGACGACCTATAAGTTCGCGAAGGCGCTTCAGAAGCGTTTCGGTATCATCAAGGGCGTTACGGATCGCAACTACATCACGAACTCGTATCATATCCACGTCACCGAGCAAATCGACGCGTTCAAGAAGCTCGCGATCGAGTCGAAGTTCCAGACGCTCTCGCCCGGCGGCGCGATCAGCTATGTCGAAGTGCCCAATCTTCAGAACAATCTTCCCGCCGTTATCGGAATCATGCGCTTCATTTACGATAACATCATGTATGCCGAGCTCAATACGAAGTCCGATTACTGCCAGGAATGCGGTTTCGACGGAGAGATCGAAATCGTGAGAGCGGAGGATGGTAAGCTCGTCTGGCGGTGCCCTAAGTGCGGCAATATGGATGAGTCGAAGCTCAATGTCGCGCGTCGTACCTGCGGCTATATCGGCAGTCAGTTCTGGAATCAAGGAAGAACTCAGGAAATTAAGGAGCGAGTTCTTCACGTATCGTGAACTACGCTTCTTTAAGAGAATTCGATGTAGCGAACGGAGAGGGAGTTAGAGTCTCCCTCTTCGTTTCGGGTTGTACCCATCATTGCAAGGGGTGTTTCAACGAAGAAGCGCAGGCGTTCGATTACGGTGAGGAATTCACGACCGAAGTCGAGGAGAAAATCGCTGAACTCCTTGAAAACCCGTTCATCGCCGGTTTAACGATTCTCGGCGGAGAGCCGATGGAGCCGGCGAATCAGCGAGCGTTGGTGCCGTTTCTACGAAGAATAAAGCCGAAAAACCTCTGGGTCTACACAGGGTGTGTTTTCGATCAGTTGAAAGATTCCGCCTCTCGTTGGCATACTGAAGTCACGGACGAATTTCTCTCGATGATCGATGTTTTGGTCGACGGACCTTTCGTGGAATCGAAAAAAGATATTTCGCTTAAATTCCGCGGCAGTTCCAATCAGCGTATACTGAAGCTTGAGGGTGGCAAAATCGTCGGGGATTTGGTATAATTTCCTTTCCACAAAGAAGAAAGGAGACTCGATATATGAACATGCTGGGCCTGATTATGGCGACAATATTGCCGGTGATCCCGCAGCCGACCGAATTCACTCCGCACGAAGGAGCCTGCGATCTTAAACACGCGGTCATCACATCCTCGATTGTCGAAGACGAAATCCTCGGTGAAGAAGGTTATCGCATGAAGATAACCCCCGAGGCCGTCGAAATCACCGCGGCGAATGAAATCGGTCTTGTTTGGGGGCAGCAGACCTTGATTCAACTCCGTGAAAGCGGCGAAACTGTTCAGTGCGGCGAGATTCTCGATAAGCCGCTCTATCGCGTGCGCGGCTTCATGCTCGATGTCGGGCGCATGTATCACCCGATGAGCTTCCTTTATCGTGTCGCCAAGTATATGGCGCGCTATAAAATGAACGTTTTGCATATCCACTTGAACGACAATGAAATCTGCAAGGACCCGAACACCGATTGGTCGACGAAGCAGGCGGCGTTCCGTCTCGAATGCGAGACGTATCCGGGTCTCACGGCTGACGACGGACACTATACGAAGAAGGAATTCCGCAAGTTCATGCTCGACTGCCGCGATATGGGCATTACCGTCATTCCTGAAATCGACGTTCCCGCTCACTCGCTCGCTTTCACACGCTATCGTCCCGACTTCGGATCGAAAGAATACGGAATGGATCATCTCGATCTCAACAAAATGGACGAGATACTCCCGTTCCTCGACAAGCTGTTCGCCGAGTATTTGACCGGGCACGAACCGACCTTCATCGGGCCGTATTGCCACGTCGGTACCGATGAATACAATAAGAAAGAAGCCGAGAAATTCCGTCTTTTCACGGATAAGATGCTTGAAATGGTCGAGAAGTACGGTTATAAGGCTTGTGCATGGGGAGCTCTTACCCACGCGAAGGGATCAACTCCCGTCCGCGCCTCGTCGGACATCACGATGGATATCTGGCACAACCCTTACTATCAGCCCGCGGAAGCTCTTGAGGCCGGGTATTCGATCGTTTCGATTCCCGACGGCTACGTTTATCTCGTTCCGTTCGCCGGATACTACTACGATTTTTTGAACGATCGTTGGCTTTATGATAGTTGGGGGCCGCGTTGGGTAGGTAACTACTACGTCCCGGATGAAAAGCTTCATCTTCTCGCGGGCGGTAAGTTCGCGCTCTGGAACGACATGCTCGGACGCGGCTACAACATCGAGGACAACTGGATTCGCATCACTCCCGCTGTCAAGGTTCTTTCGCAGAAGTTCTGGTCGGGACGTCGCGCTGATATGCCCTGGAACGTGTTCAGCCCGATTTCTTCCGCGATGCCGTGATAATAGACTTTCACAGTCATAATTTCCCCGAAGCGATCGCTCCGCGCGCTATGAATGCGATGGCGGAGATGGTCGCTCCCTACGCGACGCCTCAGGCCGACGGTACGCTTAGGGGTCAACTCGATGCGATGGATTTGGCAGGCGTCGACAAGGCCGTCATGCTCCCGATAGCGACGAAGCCGACGCAGTTCGAAATTATTCTCAAAACCGCCATTCAGCATAGAGACGGGAAGGTGAGTCCGCGCGCAACCGGGCGCATCATTCCCTTCGCTTCCGTGCATCCTGCGGATCGTGAGGTCGCGCGTCACCTTGAAATGATTGCCGCGGAAGGGATCAAGGGACTTAAGTTTCATCCTTGCTACCAGAATTTCCGCCTCGATGATCCGCGTGTTTTCCCGATGTTCGAGAAGATTGCGGAATTGGGTCTCGTCGTTACGACTCATGCGGGACTTGATTTAGGTTTTCGTGGGTGTATGGACGCCTGTGGGCCCAAGCAAATCGCGACTTTAATGAAGAACGTCCCCGGGCTTAAGTTCGTAGCGTCTCACTTGGGTGGCTGCAACGGCTATGCGGCTCACGCGACGGATGAGCTTCTTGAACTCGGTGCATATATCGATACGTCCGCTATCCATCGAAATTGGAATCTCGACGAAGAACAGCGGCTTCTTCGTTCGTGGCCTAAGGACCGGATTCTCTTCGCAACCGACTTCCCCTGGGTTCACTACCCGGAAGCGATCAAGTGGGTCAAGTCGATTCGCGCTGAAGAAGACTGGGAATACGTTTTCCACCTCAATGCCGAAAGACTTCTCGGACTTTAATGGCGGTATCTCTCGAGTACGAAAAGGAATTCGGCGACGTCGTTATGGGTATCGATGAAGCCGGTAGAGGTCCGCTCGTCGGGGGTGTTTATGCCGCAGCAGTTTCGGTGCCGCTCGAAAAAGCCGAAAAGCTTTTGACGGGAGAGTGGAAGGGTATCAACGACTCGAAGAAGCTCTCCGAAAAGAAACGCGAAGAGCTTGCCGAAATCATCAAGTCGACGCCCGATTGCAAGTGGGCGGTTGCGAGCGCAAGTCCCCTCGAGATTGATAAGCTCAATATCCTCAAAGCGACGCATCTCGCGATGCGCCGCGCTGCGGAAGAGGTGAAGGCGAAGGTGGAAGGTCCAGGGGAAGAGAGGAAGATTTCGATATTAGTTGATGGATTGGCGGTGCCGAGCTTACCGAATTCGAAGAATGTCGTTAAGGGAGACTCGAAGAGCTTATTTATCGCGGCAGCTTCGATTTTGGCGAAGACGACGAGGGATCAGGATTGCCTTCGGCTCGAGAAAGAGTATCCCGGGTACGGCTTCGCGAAACACAAGGGCTATCCGACTCCCGAACATCTCGAAGCTTTAAGGAAGCTTGGGCCTTGTCCCGAGCATCGTCGTAGTTTCGGCCCCGTATCGCAAATGGAATTAGGACTTTTTTAAGATGAAATGCAAAGTAATGGGAATCGTTAACGTGACGCCCGATTCGTTTTCGGATGGCGGCATGTATTTCAGGCCCGAAGAGGCGATTCGCCGCGCCAAGAATATGGTGGAAGAGGGCGCGGAGATAATCGACCTTGGGGGCGAGTCGACGCGCCCCGGATCGACGCCGATAATATGGGAAGAAGAGTGGGGACGTCTAGAGCCGGTAATTATGGGACTTAAGGGGTTGGTGCTTTCGGTTGATACTTATCATCCGGAAACGGCGGAAAAGGCGCTTGAAGCGGGTGTTAAAATCATCAACTGCGTTTACGCGGAGCCGATACCCGAAATGCTTAAGCTCCTCGATAAGTTCCCGGAAGCGGAGCTTGTCCTCCCGACCTCTTGCTATGACCTCAATAACTCCTCACTCATAGCTCATAGTTCATCACTCATTTGGGATCCCATGATCGGGTTCGGGACGGAGCGTGATGAGGATCTTAGACTTCTTCGCTCGACCGCTGAATTCAAGAAGATGGGCCGAGTGCTTATCGGCGCGAGTCGAAAGCGCATCGTCAAGAAGCTGACGGGTGAGAAGGTTACGGGGAAGAACTTGGGCGGGAATCTCGGCATCGCGATTTGGTGTGCGATTAAGGGAGCGGATATCGTCCGTGTTCATGACGTCAAAGAAACGGTGCAGGCGCTTAAAGTAGTCGAAGCGTTGGAAGGTTAATGAACGATTTCGTTGCCATAGATTTCGAAACGACCGGCTACGATGATCGCGAGCATAACGATCCGTGGCAGCTCGGTATCGCCGTCGTGAAGGGCAGGGAAATCGTGGAGACGAAGGAATTCTTTTTCGGAACGGCTCTTACGCCCGACTTCGAGCCGATGATGAATCAGTGGGATAAGTGGTCGGAGTATCTGATCGGGAAGAATCTCGTCGCGCATAATATCGCATGCGAGCGCACGATTCTTACCAAGGTAGCTCCGCTTACGAAATGGGGCCCCTGGACGGATACATTGAAGCTCGCGAAAAAACGCTATCCGGGACTTAAGAGTTACCAGCTCGGGACTTTATGCGAAGCGTTCGATTGTGTGCCTGAATTCGATGGAAGAACTTGGCACGACGGGCTTTACGACGCAATCGCGTGCGCCTTACTCGCGAAGAGGCTCATGATATGAAAAAGCTCTGTGTTCTTTTTTATGAGCTTTTCAAAATCTCGCTTTTCGTGATCGGCGGGGGTTATTCGATTTTGACTGTCGCAGACGAAGTGTTCTCGAAGAAGGGCTGGATTAAGGAAGGTGAGCTTTTCGAACATCTACCTATTTTTCAGATGATCCCCGGGCTTATCGCGACGCATACGGCCGTTTATGTCGGCAACAAGCTCGCCGGGAAATTGGGAGCCGCGATAGGTGTCATCGCGGTCGCGATACCTAGTATCGTCATCTTCACCTTTGTCGCGGCGGGTTACGATTTTATCCCCGTGGAAAACGAGTATCTTAAGGGTGTGTTTCTGGGCTTAAGATCGGCGGTCACAGGCGTCATTCTTTCCGCCATGTTCAAAAACTGGCCGAAATCGCTTCCCGATAAAAACGCCTATGCGATGATGATCGTCGCGTTCTTCGCGATTGCCGTCCTTAAAATCAATATCGTGTACGTGATTATCGCGTCGATCTTGACGTCGATAGCTCGCGAGTATGCTCCGAAAGGAAAGGTCTTCAAGTCGAACGCGCTCGCGCTTTTGATCTTTCTCAAATACGGTCTTATAGGCTTCGGCGGGGGCTTTGTCTTGGTCCCTGTGTATATCGCCGATTTCGTCGGCCCTACGTCGCCTTATCTCAATATTCCGGTTGAAGAATTCTCGAACTTGGTTGCGCTGACTCAGATGACGCCCGGGCCTACGGCTGTCAATAACGCGACGTTTTTCGGCTATAGACTCTTAGGAGTGCCCGGCGCGATTGTCGCTTCGATTTTGCTTTTACTTCCCGGGAGTGTGCTCGCCTTGCTCGCGTTAAGAAGTCTCGATAAGTTCAAAACCTCGCGTCTTGTAAAGGCGCTTATGCTTGGCGTCAAACCTTGCTCGATTGCGCTCATGCTCTCGGCGGTTCATGCTTTTGCACCGATGTCGAATCCGTATTTGGTCCTGCTCGTCGCCGCGATAGTTTACACGAAAAAGCTCGGCGTCATGAGCGTCATATATCTCTCAGCTGTTATCGGAGTATTGTTGAAATGAGTAGTCCCGCGATTCTCAATCGCTTAGTTCAGGAAATCGGCGTGATGCCGAAGCAGATCCTCGCCGTAGAAAAGTTGCTCGGCGAAGGTTCAACCGTTCCTTTTATCGCCCGCTATCGTAAAGAGGCTCACGGAAACCTCGACGAAGTCCAAATCGGTAAAATCCAAGAACGTCTCGGATACTATAAGGAGCTCGAAGATCGAAAGGCGACGATTCTCAAGTCGATCGATGAACAGGGTAAGCTTACGGAAGAGTTGCGCGGCAAAATCGAAGAGTGCTTCGTCAAGAGTGCGCTCGAAGACTTGTATCAGCCATATAAACCCAAGCGCCGTACTCGCGCTCAGGTCGCGAAGGAAAAGGGCTTCGAGCCGCTTGCGAATGATATTTGGGAAGGTAAGGCATATTCGGCGGACGAAGAAGAGCTTCAGTACGCTCGCGACATCTTGGCCGAGCGTATCGCCGACGACGCGGTGATTCGCGGTCTCGTGAGACGTTATTTCGCGACCAAGTCGCGCGTCAAGAGCGAAGTCGTATCTCCTAAGCCGACCGAACCGACAAAGTTCGAACAGTACTATGATTTCGAAGAATCGATTTCGACGATTCCTTCGCATCGCTATCTTGCGATTCGTCGCGGACAAAAGGAAAACGTTCTCTGGGTGAAGCTCGTGGTCGACGCGGAAGAGATCGTAGATGAAATGATGGAGGCCATCAAGAAGTCCGACGAGCAAATCGAGCTAGCTGCGCGCGATGCATATAAGCGATTGTTGGCGCCGAGTTGCGAAATCGATGTCACGGTCGAGAAGAAAATGGAGGCGGATCGCGCGGCGGTCGAAGTCTTCGCCGAGAATCTCAGACACCTTCTATTGGCCTCGCCGCTCGGAGAAAAGGCGGTTCTCGCCATCGACCCCGGAATCCGTACCGGATGCAAGGTCGCGATGATGGATTCGACCGGTAAGTATCTGGGCAAGACGGTGATCTTTCCGATGCAGAAGAAGGAAGATTCGGAGAAAGCGATTGCGCTCATCGTCAATAAGTTCCGCCCCGAAGCGATTGCCGTCGGCAACGGCACTGCCGGACGTGAAACCGAGACGTTCGTGAAAGATACTCTCAAGAAGCTTGCCAAACAGCATCCGGAAATCCCGACGCCGATGGTCGTCTCCGTTTCGGAGGCCGGCGCTTCCGTCTATTCGGCCTCGGAAATCGCACGTAAAGAATTCCCCGACTTGGACCTCACGGTTCGCGGCGCGATTTCGATCGGACGTCGCTTGCAGGATCCGCTCGCCGAGCTCGTTAAGATCGATCCGAAGGCGATCGGTGTCGGACAGTATCAGCACGATGTTCATCAACCGCTTTTGTCTGCGAAACTTGATGAAGTCGTCGTATCGTGCGTGAACGGCGTAGGTGTCGAGCTCAATACCGCGTCCGCGCCATTGCTCGAGCGTGTATCGGGATTGTCGGCGACGCTAGCTAAGGCGATTGTCGAGTGGCGTAATGAACATGGCAAGTTTTCGAGTCGCGAGGATTTGAAGTCCGTTAAGGGACTCGGTCCTAAGGCATTTGAGCAATGTGCCGGCTTCCTTAGAATCCGCGGTGCCAAGAACCCGCTCGACGCTTCGGCGGTCCATCCGGAGCGATATGCGCTCGTCGGTAAGATGGCCGAAGATGCGGGGCTCGAACTTAAAGCGCTTATCGGCAACGCCGACGCGGTCAAGAAGATTGATCTGAAACGTTATATTACGACAGAGGTCGGTGAGCCGACTTTGAAGGATATTTGCGCCGAACTCTTGAAGCCCGGTCGTGATCCTCGAGCCGTCTTCGAGCCTCCGAAGTTCAGAGATGATGTTTCTAAAATCGAAGATGTGAGAGAGGGTATGAAGCTCGAAGGTGTCGTTACGAACGTCACGGCTTTCGGCGCTTTCGTCGACATAGGAGTCCATCAAGATGGTCTTATTCATCTCTCCGAACTTTCCGATAATTATGTTACCGACCCTGCAAGCATTGTCAAGGCAGGCGACCGCCTTAACGTAACGGTTATAGGAGTCGATATGGCGCGCGGTAGGATTTCGCTTTCCGCGAAATCGAAGCCCGGCTTCGGCTCAAGCGCGAGTTCGAGCGGAACAGCAGGTGTGAGATCGAGCGGGAATAAGGCTCGTAGCTGGAGCTCCGGCGGATTCAGTTGCAATCCTTTCGCCAATTTATAAGGAGAGACCTAATGAAGAACGTAATATTAGTAATGTCATATCTTGTCTCACTTGCGCTGTTCGCGGCGTGGGAAGACGTGACGCCAGAGAAATACCCGAACGCCGATCAAGTCGTTCTGAACGAACTGATTCATTACGAATACAATCCCGATGGCTCGTACTCCAGCCGCGATGAACAGTGGTTCAAGATCTTGACCGAGAAAGGGCGCCGCGAGTCCTCGACCATTTCTATCGGTTATAATCTGCGCTACGGCAAGGGTGAAATCACGTTCATCGAAGTTATCGGAGAGGATGGCATCGCCAGAAATATCGATATCGCTTCGACGTTGAACGAAACCACGGATAACTCTTCGATGGGATCGAACATCTTCGACCCGATGTCGAAGAACTTGAGCTGTGCGATTCCGGCGCTTAAAGTCGGCGATGTCGTTCACTTCATCATCAAGAAGAAGATCGAAAAAGCGCGCTTTCAAAATCAATGGGGAGAGATCGAAATCTTTGAATATACTTATCCGATCGAGCATATGGAAGTTACGATCAAAGCCCCGGCAGAGAGGCCGCTCTTGTCTCGATCGATTCGTAATCCTCTTGGTAACGTGACCGAAAGCGCGGAGACGCTTGAGGACGGAAGCACGCTTCATAAGTGGGTTGTCGAGAACTCGCCGCAGGCATTCGAAGAGGACGATATGCCTCCGATGTATACCCAGATTCAGCACCTTCGTGTGTCGACAGCGACGGATTGGCGAGATCTTTCTAAGTGGTATTGGAATTTGTGTTTGCCTCATCTGAATTGCACAACCGAAGCGATCACGAATAAGGTTGAGGAGATCGGGCATGATTACACGAAACTCTATAAATGGGTCGCCCAGGAGATCCGTTACATGGGCCTTACGATGGAAGATACTTCGCCTGGATATTCTCCTCATGACGTTAACGTTACTTTTGATAATCGATATGGTGTTTGCCGCGACAAGGCAGGGCTTTTGGTCGCGATGCTCAGGATTGCCGGATATGATGCGTTCCCGGTCCTAATAAATCATGGTGCGAAACTTGACAAGGAAGTTCCTCAACCTTTCTTCAATCATGCGATTGTCGCAATTGATTTGAATGGGGAATATGTCTTGATGGATCCTACCGATGAATCCAGTCGAGACCTCTTCCCCTCATACCTTTCCAATTCGAGCTATCTTGTTTGTCGCCCTGAAGGGGAAACGCTTCAGATAACGCCGACTATCAGTGCGAAGGAAAATTCGCTGATCGTCAATTCTGACGGTAAGATGGAAAGCGACGGATCGATTTTGCTTAAGAGCGAAATCATCGCGCACGGAATCAATGATAATGCTTTGCGCGGCAGACTTCTACGAATGAAAGCGCGCGATCATCGGAAGCTGATCGAGAACGTTATGCGTCGTATAGCGCCCGGAAGCGAGGTGCTCTCGGTCGAGATCACGCCTGCTGATCTTCGCAACACCGAAGAACCGCTTACCTTCAAAGTCCTTGCGCATCTTCCGGATATGGTGACGAAAGGCGAGAATATATCGACCTTGACGTTGCCTATGCTCTCTAAGAATCTCGGTGTCGTTAATTGGCTCGCGGAAGGTAAGACCTCTCTTGATAAGCGACGTTTCCCGCTTCAGCTCGCGGCCACGGCCGGCGCGGAGGAAACGCTCACTCTCGAGCTCTGTGAAAACTTGTGCGAGGTCATAAAACTTCCCGAGCCGATGAAACTCGAAGGCGCTGTAAGCTACATAGGCGAAGTGAATGTCGATTCATCGGTATTAAGCGCAAGGCGAGTCTTCAATCTCGAAAGGATCGAGTATTCGAGTGATGAATACCTCGGACTTAAATCGGCGTTCGAAAAGATCGAAGCCGCTGAACGCGTCGAAAGCGTTTTTGCCGCGTCGTCGATTAAGGGAGCTGACGTTCATTATCGCTTAAATGAAATCGAAGTCGCAAAGAAAGATGAGTACAACTGGGTTGTAACGAATACGTTTGAGAAGGAGATTCTTACATATGACGGCAAAAAGAAATCTTCCGAAATCATTATCGATTATAACCCGAGTTGGGAGACGATCGAGCTGGCTAATGCGAAAGTGACGAATAAGAACGGTAGTGTCAGCGTTGTAACCGAAAAGGAGATCAACGAAATGGATGCCGAGTGGACCGGAGAAGCTCCGCGCTATCCGGCTTCCAAGCAGTTCATCGTCAACCTCCCTTCGGTCGAAATCGGCAGTGTCATCTCCTGCAAGATCGTGAGAACAATCAAGGCATCGCCTTTGCCGTTCTTTGCGCGCTATTATTTCGATACTGTCGAGCCGACAGATAAGCTTATCGTGAAAGTTGATGATTTCGTTCGTGAAGTTGCGAGCCCGAAGTTGATCGTTCGCGAATCGATGCAGCCGAATGGGGGGCTTTGGCGTGAGAACTTGATTATGTCGGATAGCGAGATTAAAGGCGGCTTTGATTTGAAGGTGAAGTCTTATAGTTTTCCGGAAGCCGGGGATAGCCTTAAAGAAATCCGTGATTGGATGGCGAAGAACATCCGCGTCGTCGGGCCTTCTCTTTATGAAACTCGGCTTATCGATCAAATGACTTCGCCGAAGACCGTGCTTGAAGAGCGCTATGCTTCGCGCCTTGATTACGCGCGCACGATGTGCGCGGTAATGAAGGGGGCCGGGTATGAGGCTGAAGTGGTTTTCGCCTCGCTTGATAAGTTGGATAGCGAGAAGGAGCGCCTCGAAGCGCTTGCCTTCGGTAATCGCGAAAAGTATTCGAACCCGCTAGTCAAGGTCGGAAACATCTTTATCGGTACGGAAAACGAGTATACCCCGCTTGGTCTCAGCGTTTATAACGGCTCGACCTACTTCAATCCCGAGAGCGGAGAGATCGGCACGATCATTTCCAAGTCGGCGAAGATGCCGACGGATATTGTCACTCGCGTTGATATGAAGGTTAATGAAGACGGCGGCGTCGATTTCGAGTTTGAGAAGTCGTATTCCGGTGTTGAAATCGGCGCGTTCAGAAAGCGCTACGCGGAGATGCTTGAAGAGGACCGCTCGCGTCACTTCCTTGAGCTCGTCAGCGCGTTCTCCACTAATGCGAAAGCGACGAGCGAGCTTGAAACCGATATTGAAAGCTACCCTTCGACGATCAAGTTCAAGGCCCATGCCAATGACTTCGCAGTCGTGAACGGAGACATGATCACGCTTGAGATACCCGACTTCGCGAAGGCCCTTTTCCCGCTTACGGGCACGAAGCGCTTGACCCCTATCGGCATCGCGGCGAAAGACTCGACTTCGATTTCGATGGTCGCGCTGAGCTTTCCGAAGGGTTTCACGGAGGTCGAGCACGTGAGCGAGGAATATGTCATGCGCGACCCGACCGGGCCTGAAATTTGGCATCGTTTCAAGGTCGAGACCAAAGTCGAAGATGAAGTTCTTACGCTCCTCTTAACGCGAATTTCTTATGAGCATGGCGCAGCATTGCTCGATAAGAGCTATTTCCCGCTTCTTAAAGAATGGTCGAAAGTCGCCGGCTCAAAGGCGAATCGTACGATCATGATTCGCAGGAAATGGTATTGAGCATTTGAAATGGAAATGGTATAATTCAGGCAAATACTTGAGAAGGGATTCTTTCCAATGGCGACATTTCAGTATAGAGCTAAGGACGCCGCGGGCAATGAAGTCAGCGGCACGATAGAGGCCGGCGATCGTGGAAGCGCGATTCAGGCCGTGCGCGCGCAGGGCCTGATGCCGACGGCGCTTGGAGAAATCAAGGGCGCTCCCGCGTCCGCTCCGGCGAAGGAGTCGAAGAAGTCGGCTAAACCGGCGAAAGAAGCGAAGCCGAAAGCGAAGTCGAAAGATATCAAGCTACCGAGCTGGATGCGTGGCAAGATCAAAACGAAGGTCTTGACCCAGTTTACTCGTCAGCTCGCGACGCTCGTGAATTCGGGGCTCCCGCTTATGCGCGGCATAGAGGTTTTGAAGCGTCAGATGAAAGATCCCCAGATGCTTGAGGCGCTCGCGGGTATTTCGGAGAACATCTCCTCGGGCGGAACCTTCTCCGAAGCGCTTACCGCGTACCCGAAGATTTTCGATAATCTTTACGTCAACATGGTCAAAGCAGGCGAAGCGGGCGGTGTTCTCGAAGTCGTTTTGAGCCGACTCGCCGAATTCGCGGAAAAGAGTGAGAAAATCGCGAATAAGGTTAAGGGCGCGATGATTTACCCGGTTGTCGTGTTGGTCGCTGCGGTCGGTATTACCGGCTTCTTGCTCGTCGCGGTCATTCCGAAGTTCCAGCAGGTCTTCCAGGATATGATGAACGGTAAGCCGCTCCCCGCCATTACCCAGATGGTCATGAATTGGTCTGATTATATCCAGCATAACGGCCTTACGATCGTGATCGTCGTAGCGGCGATTATCGTCGCGTGCAAAATCATCGGTAAAACTGAAAAGGGCGCGTATCTCTTCGATGTTCTGAAGCTGAAAGCTCCGGTTACCGGTACGCTCGCCCAGCGTAGTGCCGTCTCGCGCATTACCCGTACGCTCGGTACGCTTCTTTCCTCCGGCGTTCCGATTCTTCAGTCGCTTACGATTGTTCGCGATACGACCGGTAACCGAGTTCTTACGAAGGCGATTCAGTCGATTCACGACAGTGTCAAGGAAGGTGAGTCGATGACCCAGCCTTTGTCGCAGTGCAAGGTCTTCCCCCCGATGGTCGTATCGATGGTCGAAGTCGGCGAAGAAACGGGTGCTCTCGCGGACATGCTTACGCGTATCGCCAATACCTACGACGACGAAGTCGATAACGCCGTAGCCGGCATGACTGCCGCGATCGAACCTGCGCTTATCATCGTCCTCGCTGTGGTCGTCGGTACTATCGTTATCGCTATGTTCATGCCGATGGTCGACATCATCTCCTCCGTCTCCGGCGGCGGCAATTGATAAAAATGAAACGTAAAGCGTTTACTTTAATCGAGCTCTTGGTCGCGGTCGTGGTGATCGCGATCTTGATGAGCATCGTCTTCAGGCTCTCCGGAATCGGCGGGAATACTCAGAAGCGAAACGAGACGGTCGCTCGTCTTCAGAAGCTCGAGAACTGCTTGTCGGGCTACTATGCCGCTTTCGGTAGCTACCCGCCCGTCCCGATGCAGCGCAATCCCTCGCGCAATTTCCGCCTGAAGGTGGAAATGGGCGTTCAGGATCCCCGCGGCAACGGCGAAGAAGTTAACGGACTTAATTGGTCGAGCGTTGAAGCCGCCTGCCGCGCGCAACCGGTAGCGACTTACTTTCCGTTTCGTCAAAGCTATCATGACCTCGTCATGAACGTCGAGAAAGCTCTTCGTGAAAAGGCTCAACAGGCTCGCAGTAACCAAAACTTGAAAGATCAGGGCTTTGACGATGAGCGACTTCGTCGCGGCTTCGACGATGGCCTGTCGGGAAGTGGCGTCAAAGGAGATGTCCTAACCTCTGAGGATACGGTTTTCGAGTTCGGTCTTATGAGCTTTTTGCTACCGCGTTACTTTTTCATGCTTGGTTGTCATCCTGATTTCATGAGCCGTCCGGAATGGCTTACCAACAATTCGGTCCCCGCCGATCCTCAAGATGGCTCGGAAATCCCCGGACGCGAGTCCGCGCAGTGGGAAACGTTCCGCGGTTGGTACTACGATAATCAGGGCAAGAAACTCGATAATGGTTCCGACGCTTGGAAATACTCGATGGTTCCTTCTCAGGCCGTTTGCGCAAGGTGGATGCCGAATCTAGAAGGTGCATGTCGTACTTGCGTCGGCAATTCGACCTTTTTCGGTATCAATATTTCCGATGGCGTAGCGTCCGCTTTCAGCGCCGATAATCCGGGCGTCGCGAATATGATCCGCTATCCCGACCCTTCGAACCCCAATAATGGGTATGTCGTTAACTCGATTACGATTCTCGACGGTTGGGGACGCGAATTCTTCTATTATTCAGCGCCTCCGTTCCAGAGCTACACGCTTTGGAGTGCCGGTCCGAATGGAAAAACTTTCTGTCCTTGGGTTCCGCTCGATTCGCTCGATAAGGCTGATGAAAAGCGTACGGCCGGCGAGTGGATGGCCGATGATATTATGCAAATGGGGTACTAAAAATATGAAAAGCGCGTTCTCTCTCGTTGAAATGCTTGTAGTCGTCGGAATCATCGCGATTCTTACGGGCTCTTCGCTCGCGGTTTACTCGAATATGACGAACAAGGCTCAGGTTACCAAGGGCCTGGAACTCGTCATGAATACGACGACCGCGCTTACTCAGTACTTCCAGGAGAAGGGTTTTTGGGCGGACGCGCTCATCGAAGGTAGCGGTGATCGTCTTAATGCGAAAGCCGCGTATCCTCTCGCGAAGGCCGGCTATATGTCGCTCTCGTATGACGCGAATATGCGCTCGCTTTCCGGCCTCGACCGTTGCGGTATCGTCGACCCTTGGGCAATGGATGCGATCAAGGCGGTTTCCTCGTCTTCTAATGCTGACCACCTTAAGGTCCGTACGGGCGGCACGGTCGATGACCATATTCTCCGTTATGCGATCGACGACGATGGTGACGGTATTACCGAGATCAATACGGAAGGTATTTCCGCGCGAGTTCGCGCGACCGCCTGCGTTTGGAGCTGCGGTCCTGATGGAGTCTTTCAGCCTTATTCGAAGCGCGGCAGATCCGACGACATCTATAGCTGGACGAAGGCCATGGAGGTAAGATGAAACGCGCCGGCTTTACCATCGTCGAAATGCTTATCGTGATCTCGGTAATCGGGGTCTTGATGGGTATCGTAACTACCGCTGCGCGTAATTCGATTCGTGATGCTCGTGATCGTCGTAAAGTCACGATGGCCGCGATTATCGAGCAGGGTATGGCGACTTACTATCAGCGTAAAGGTCGTTGGCCGAGCGCACTCGAGACGAAAGTCCAGGCGAATAACTTCGATAACGGCGAATACTATGATCTTCAGCCCAGCGAGGTCGATTCGTGCTTCCGTGACGTCGTTAAGTGCTCGACCGAGAAGCGTAATCCCATGATGGACGTTACGGGGCTTTTCGTCGCTCCCGCCAACGCGAAAAGCGGCATGGATTTCAACGTCGCTCGCCAGGGTAAGAAGAAAAACGCCCGAAAGCTTAACGTGAACGAGATGGTCTTCGGTTATCCCGATAAGGAATCCGGTAAATTCAAACGCTACGGGCTTCGCTACTCGATACCCGGAGATTCGGTGAAAGTGACTTACTAAATGAAACGCGGCTTTACATTGTTGGAGCTTTTGGTTGTCGTCGGTTTGATGGCGATGCTCGGAACGATCTCGGTAAGCGGTTACCGCGCGGTAGTTCGCGGCATGGAGGAGCGTAGTGCGATTTCCGCGGCGAGCTCGTTTATTCGTGCCGCGCGTCAACGCGCCCAGATCGATAATAAACCCGTCGCGATTCTTTACTGGAACGAAATGCTCAAGGATAAGACCGAAGACGAACAGGCGATCATCGTCGGCCGCGCGATTGCGGTTCGTCAGGCCGGGCGCATTACCGGGGTTGATGGCAAGTATCTCCTCGACGAGTTCGGAGACCTCGACCAGGGGTATAAGGTTGCCGAAGACGGCGAAGATCCCGACGAAAAGAGCTTGTTCAAGATTTACAAGCTTGAAGCGAATGGTAATTGCCAGGTTGCGGAAGTGTCGACGGAAGTTCGTGCATATACGAGAGATAACAGCCATCCGATTGAGACTCAGCCGAACTTCTACTTCAAGAGTTCTGCCGCGGATCGTAACAACAACGACCCCTATATCACTTCTTATGCGTTTTGCCAGTGCGGAGGGGACGCGAGTTTTAATGTCGGCGACGCTTACGCGACCGAGTTCGCTCAGGTCACGCTTCCCCATGGCTATACTTTCGATCGTCAGGATCCTTCCTCGCTTAGCATGTCCAATCCGACGAGCAATCGCAAATCGCTAGGAAGAATCCCGACGCAGCTCGGCGCTCAGGCTCCGCAAATCGCGATTTACTCTATCCGTCCCGGCAAGGGCGGCCTCAGTTCTCAGAAAGTCGGCGACGCAAAGGACGAATACTGATGAAGTTCGATTTCAAAAAAGGCTTTACCTTAATGGAGGTCAACATGGCGATCTTCGTCATGTCGGTTGGCGTCCTTTCGATGGTATCGCTCTACTCGCTCGGTTATCGTGAGCAGAGTCAGAGTAATGAAGACGTGGTTTCTGCGGCGGTTGCCGAGTCGTACTTGGCTCCGCTCGTAGCTTCTCTCTCCGATCCGAATCTTCCGTGGAGCGAGTTTAAAAAGATCAAGTCGACTCCGTCGGGCGGATGGGGAATCAATGGCTATCTCCAGGACGTCTCTTCGAATAATTCCGACCTCCTTAAAGTGATTCAGAACCCTACCGGTACCGCGAAGTCCGCGTTTAATGATGCCAATAAGGGTACGATCGGGATTTCCGCTCCGCCTGATTTCGGCAAGCTTAATATCGCGCTTGTCGTAACGCGCAAGAACGATTATTCGCCGATCGTGGGTCTCGCTCTTCGTGCCGGGCGCCGCGCCGGCGCGCTTATGGGCCAGCCCCTATATTACACCGAAGTTCACTTCCAGGGAGACCCGACGAAATGAAAAAAGGTTTCACGTTACTTGAGCTTTTGGTGGCGAGCTTGCTCTTGAGTATGCTGGTCACGATCTTGACCCAGCTTTTCTCCCAGAGTTCTATCGCTTGGCGCACGGGCGAGTCGGGAGTAAGCGATCTCGATAAGATGCGCGCTTCAATTAGCGCCAATCAGCGCGATGCCGATAACGCGCTTCCCGGGTCGGGCAATCGCCGTCTCGTTTCACTTTGGGACAAGAACGGTGAACTTCGTACGAGAGCATGGTCCGATACCGAATGGGACGCGGGCGATCGTGTTAAATCGAAAGTTACCTCGCCCTCGGGTTGGTCGAGAGTCGAAGTTTTGAATGAAGACAGCGCCTCTACGCGCATCAAGAACTATACCGTCGGCGTGACGAGCGCCGGTCCTGATCGTGAGTTCCAGACTTGGGACGACGTGACGAGCTATCCCGCGGACTAATCTCAGGAGTCTAGGCAGTGATGAAGAAAGCATTTACATTGGTGGAGCTCTTGGTTGTGATCGGCATGATCGCGGTCTTGATGGGTAGCGCCGCCGCGGGCTTCTCGAAAGCTCGCGAACGCGCTAAAGTCGCGAAGGCGACCGCTGACGTCAAGGAAATCACGAACGCTATTTTGGCATACGAAAACTATGCCCCCGATAGATCTCTCGGTAGTATTCAAGGACGTGCTCAGGGCGACGCGACTCAGAGTTCGCTCGGCTTCTTGGTCGGTGGCGAGAATGATGACGAGGGTAATCCGATCCCGATTTTGTACAATGCTCAGTTCGATAATCGCGGTTATATTCTGGACCCTTGGGGGACGCCTTATAAGGTCGTGATCGAATCTCCTGCGGAAGACGATGATTCCGAAGAGGGTGATGATCTCGGAATCCGCCAGATGTCGATGGGTATCTATCTCCCCAATATGAACGGGAAGGAGAGAAAATGAAAAAAACTTTAAGGCAGGGCTCGGCGCTCCTGATCGTTCTCGGCATGCTCTCCTTTATGGTGATCTCCGCGATCGGCTTTGCCGTTTATATGCGTCAGAATCGACTTCCGAGCTCGTTTGTGCGTCGCAACACTTCCGCTCATCAGCTTTTGCAGGCTGCGCTTGCTCGCGCGATGAACGAACTCGATAGCGCGATCGGCGAAGATCAATTCCCCGGAGTCAGGAACGCGACGACGTCCAACCCTATCAAGGGCGGTGAAAATACTCGTTATATCGATGACAGCTGGGTCGGGCGAGTCTTCATGGGCGCTCTTACCAATGTTCAAATCTCGGTTTCTTCTCGTACGAACCTTCTCGCGAGTGCCGATTCGACTATCTCGACTCTGTCGCTTGAGGGGCTTGCCTATCTTCCTCCGGCGCTCGTTAACGACGTTCGCTATTTCGCGAAGCGCACTCCGACCGCTCAGTGGCGCACCCTCGCGTATGATGCCGGCCGTTATGCCTATACGGCGATTAACGTTTCCGATTACTTCGACGTTAATTCCGTCGGTGCTTCTGCGCGTTTCGGCACTCCCTCGAATCGCGTTTCCATCGCGTATCTTTTCACGAACAATAATGGTATTTTCGATCCTGAGAAAGCGAAGAAGTTCGAGCAGTTTCGTAAGAATACGCTTTCTTCCGATAAGGAGATGGTTTCGATCGCCGACTATAATCTTCGTTTGGGTGCTTCGACTTTCGCTTCTCCTTTCGTTGATTTCGTCAACGGTGAGAACGGCAGTAATTACGCGAAGTTCTATGGGAACGCCGACACCAACTTTATCGCGCGCTCGCTTTTCGTGACCGATAGCTATCAGGGTGAGAAGGTCGCTACCAATTCGGTTGAGAAGATCGATCTTTCGAAGAAGGAACATCAGCCTTTTAATGGCCAACTCATAAACGGCGGCTCGAAGCAGCTTAATATGGAGGAGATCTATCTTAAGAACTCGTTCTTCGCTTCGACGCTGAAGAGTTTGGGGCTTGATGGCGGCCGCTTCGAGAAGGAAGCGCATATGGCTCTCTGCGACTACCTCGACGAGAACTCGATCCCGAGCTCCCTCGCGATTCCGACGACCGAGCGCGTGCCGATGATCGCCGGCGTCGAGCTTATAAACGCGAAGGAAATGAGCTATGAAATCGAACGTAAGACCGGCGTTTGGGATAACACGAATTTTAATCCTTCGACCGGCGAGGGTCCTAAGAAGGAGGATATTCAGGTAACTCGTAAAGTGACTTATTCGCTTAAATCGCTTGGTGTTCCCGGTCAGTTCCACGTCCGCGTCCTTCCCGTTTATCCGTTCAAGTATCACCCCGATCTTGATGATAACTTTGAAGTCGACGCGATGATGAACGTATTCTTGGGTATCGGCAATTTCGGCATGCGCGGCGGAAGCGCGACCGAAGGAAACTTCGACCTCGTCTCCTCGGATCTTTTCGTCGATTCCGCCGGCAAGGACGTCTCCGGCAAAACTCTCGTTCATAACGAAACTCTTCGTCTTACTTGCCCTAGCGAAGGTAGTCATAGGATTCAGCTTCCGAATACCATCTTGAAGGAATCCGATGCTTTGGCCGGCGGGGTATTGGACTTGAGTTTCCAGACTCCCTCGATCCCCGGCGACGCGCTCCCCATGCTGGTTACGACGGAAACTTGGAAGTGGACGGCAATGAACAGTAGCTGGAAGTTCGTATCCGAGACGGTTAAGGACGATGAAAAGCATGCTTCTCCGATTTCCGGCGGGGCGACCGGCTTTACCGTTCGTTCGGCTTATACCGGTAATTACGAGGCGCTTAAGACTGCCGATATCAAGCCTTATCTCGCCGTTCGCCTTCGCGTCAAGCTCGGTAATAAGACTGTCGACCTCGTTCCCGCCAGTTGTGGCGATGATACGCCTTTGAACGGGCTAGCCAATTGTGCTAACGCGTGGTTAAGAGATAACGAAGGCTCCGAAGGCGATCTTTCTTGCCCGGTGCTGCTTTTCGGAGGTCCTAGCCTAGAGCAGAATCCTTTCTCGCTTGAGGCTTTGAACAATTCTGATAATTGTCTCTTCGGTAAGGTTCATGATAAGAATGATTCGACGAAGTCGGCGAAGGTGAAGTTCAATATCGAGAACAAGACCCTCTATTGTGCCGATCCGCGCTATAACCACGCGCCGGAGAATTGGGTAACGGGTACTGGGAGCTTGTCGATGAATAGCTACCTTACTGTTGCTCATGCCGCGATGAATCATAAGGGCGGTGAAAAGGATATCTTCATGTCCGTTTCCGATCAGGGATATCTCCAGTCGATTTCCGAACTCGCGATGCTTCCGCGCACTACGAAGCTCACCTCCAACGGCATGAACGTTCTCCTCGGTAAGATCACTTCGAATCAGACCGACTTCCAGGCTTCCGGAAGTGCGAAAGATCAGAAGTGTTTTTTCCGTTCGCTTCCGCTTACGAAAGATTTTGCCGATCCTGAGGATAAGTTCTCGGTTTGCCGCGATTCTGAAGATGACGAGGACTGCCTCGAATATGCGTTCGTTGAGGATCTCGCCGGCTTTAAGATCAATCCTTACTCCGACGATCCTGAAATCTTGAAGGGTGCCTTTAAACTTACTCCTTATGACTGGCGCGCGGCCGGTACTAACGGGGTTAGCGATCTTTCGGCTCCCGAGAATTTCGACAAGGCTTTCTGTGCCGATCCTGACGACAACGCGGCGAAGATCGATGACAAGAAGCTTAATGAAATGATCGAAGAGTTTGTCGCGGCTATGCGCGAAACTCGCTCGAGCAATAACGGCAACTCCAAGACCGATTGGATTTCGATTTTCAATTCGCTTGATTGGAAGCTCGACGAAACGGGCGGTCTCGCCGCGGGGCAGGAAGATTCGACGCTCTTCGGTACCGATCTAGGGGTTAATCTCCACTCTATCGATCGTAAATATCTTTACGGTTTCTGGCGCGATTGTTTCGCGGTCAATCAGCAGCTCTTCATTATCTTTTTGCGCGCGGAGCCGACGATTCTCGGCGGTGGCAGCGGCAAGGGTTCGACGAGAGCTCAACTTGGCGGTCGAGCGGTTGCGGTAGTTTGGCGCGATCCGTCTTCGCCGAAGGTGGAGACGAACAACTCGAAAAATCAGAGCCAGCGTAGGAAAGTCGCTTCCTGGCAGGATCCGCCTCATCGCATGCGCGTACTCTTTTACAAGACGCTCGAATGATAGAGCGTCTTACCTAAACATAAAGGAATCATACCATGAACTCGTACCTTGCGCTTCCTTTTTCGGGACAAGCGTCTAAGGTGTTCGCGCGTCAGGTCAAGGGCCTCGACACGCGCCTTAAGAAAATGAACTGTCGCTCGGTCGTTATCGGACTTTCGGGCGGCCTTGACTCGACGCTCGCCTTACTCGTCTCTTATGAGACGTTCAAAAAGAACGGTTGGGATCTTAAGGGTATCCATGTTTATACGATGCCCGGCTTCGGCACGACCAAGCGCACGAAGGGCAACGCCGAGTTTCTCGCCGAAGGCCTCGGTCTCGAAATCAAGACGATCGACATCACTAAAGCCTGTAAGCAGCACTTCAAGGATATCGGTTATGATCCGGCCGTTTATCATGTCGTTTATGAAAACGCGCAGGCTCGTGAAAGAACCCAGATTCTTTTCGACATCGCGAACTTGGTCGGCGGCATCGTGATCGGCACCGGCGATATGAGCGAAATCGCTCTCGGGTGGTGTACTTTCAACGGCGATCACATGGCGAACTTCGGAGTCAACTCCGGCGTTCCGAAGACGGTGGTTCGCGAAGTTTGCGCTTACTGGGCGAAGAAGAATCCCGGCAAGGCCGCCGACGCGATTAACGACATCATCTTGACTCCGATCAGCCCCGAACTGGTCCCCGGCCAAGTAACCGAAGATAAAATCGGCCCGTACGAACTCCATGATCATTTCATGATGGAGTACTGTGGCTTCAAGAAGTCGCACGCGGCGACGCTTGCTTCGGCGAAGAAGGCGTTTAAGGGTAAGTATGACGATAAGACGATCGAGAAATGGTATTCGATTTTCAAGACTCGTCTCGTATCTCAGGCCTTCAAGCGCAACTGTGCCCCTGACGGAATCAAGATTTTCGAGCTATACTTCGGTCCCTATGACTGGCATTTGCCCAGTGTCTAACAAATAGCTAAGAATATGACTAGAACGAGTACACGAACGATGTTCGTCGGGAAAGTGCCGCTAGGAGGCGGCGCTCCCGTCAGTGTTCAGACGATGTTGAACGACGATCCGCATGATGCCGCCGCGCTCATCGCCCACTTCAACCGCTGTCAAGAAGCGGGTGCGGACATCGTTCGTGTGACTATTCCCGATATCGAGGCGGCGAAGACTCTCGCGGAAGTGAAAAAGCACATTTCCGTTCCCGTCGTCTCCGATATTCACTTCGATTACCGCTGTGCTCTCGCGGCGATTGAAGCGGGAACCGACGCCTTGCGTCTTAATCCTGGCAATATCGGAGGACGCGCGAATGTTCAGGCCGTAGCTCGCGCGGCAAAAGCGAAGGGTATTCCGATACGAATCGGCGTCAATAAAGGTTCGCTCGAGAAAGGCGAGACGTTGGTCTCCAGTGCACTTAAGCACGTCAAGCTCTTGGAAGATGAAGACTTTCGCGATATCGTCATCTCCGTTAAAGCGTCAAACGTCATTGAAACTTTGGCGGCTTATCGAGAGCTTTCCGAGAAAACCGATTGCGCGCTCCATCTTGGTTTGACCGAAGCGGGAACTTTTACACGCGGCACGGTTCATTCTTCGGTTGCGCTTGGAATACTTCTTGCTGAAGCGCTCGGCGATACGATCCGAGTTTCTCTAACCGATCTTCCCGAGAAGGAAGTGAAGATCGGTCTTGAGATCCTTCGTTCGCTTGGTCTTCGCGCTCCCGGACCCTCGATCACGAGTTGTCCGACCTGCGGAAGAACGAAAGTCAATCTCTTCAAGGTCGCCGATGAAGTCGAGGCAGAGTTGGAAAAGCTCGCCAAAGAGACGAGAAGGACTTTGCCGCATGTCGCGGTTATGGGTTGCGTCGTGAATGGCCCCGGCGAAGCGAAGGGTGCTAAGGTTGCGCTCTGTGGCGGGAAGGGAGAGTTTCTTCTTTATCTCGACGGCGAACCTAAAGGTAAGTATTCGGAAGCGGAGGCGAGCGCGGCGGTTATCAAAGCGGTTAAGGAGATAATCGCTTAATGGCGAGGCTCCTTATAACCGGTACTACGGGAGGCATCGGCGGCGCGATCAAAATCGCCGCGCTTTCCCGAGGATTTGAGGTTAGAGAGCTTAATCGATGCGATGATTTCTCCGTCTTGCCCGAAGGCGAATTCGATGCCCTTATATTCGCGACCGGGATGAATGAGGTTCTTCCCGTTACGCTCTTAAGCGACGAGAAGTTCGCTGCGATGATCGAGGCGAACGTCGGGCTTTTCCTTAAAGCTGTCAGAGCTTTTGTAAAGGGCAAGCGTTATAATCCCGGCGGTGCGAAGATCATCGCGATTTCGTCGGTAAGCGCGAAGGAAGGTTGGTCTGGAGGGGCTGCTTATTGCGCCTCCAAGGGAGCGCTTTCCGCGATGTGTCGCGCGCTTAACGAGGAACTGAGACCTAAGAAGATCGAGGTGATCGCGCTTGAGCCCGAGTACGTTAAAACTAAAATGTTCTTTGCTACGGCGGGGAGAATGGGTATTAAAGACGCGCTTGAGCCGAACGTTTTCGCCGCGCAGGTTTTGGAGAAACTTAAATGACGACTGTAGAGAAAATCGTTGAGCTGATAAGAGAGACTTCGACCTCGATTCCCGTTGATGTCGAAAAGGCGGTGAAAGCGGCGCTTAAGAAGGAGTCGAAGGGCTCTAGCGCCGAAGTTATCTTGAAAACGATTCTTGAGAATTGTGCGCTTGCACGTAAGGCTTCGACTCCGCTTTGTCAAGATACCGGTACGCTTACTTTCTTTGTCGATACGAAACTCAAACGGAAAGTGAGCGTCGAGATAATCAAGAAGGCCGCTGCGATCGCTACTGCGCGCGGGTATCTTCGTAAGAATTGCATCGACTCGATTACCGGTAAGAGTTATGACGATAACTGTTGCGAAGGAGCTCCCGTCGTTCACTATGTCGATAAGCGCGGCGTGACGTTGATCATGAAGGGTGGCGGGTCCGAGAATATGTCGCGCCAGTATTCGCTTCCGGATTCGACGCTCAGTGCCGGCCGAGATTTGCAAGGTGTGAGGAAGTGCCTTTTAGATGCGGTGCAGAAGACTTTAGGGTACGGTTGTGCGCCGGGTATTCTCGGAGTTTGTATCGGCGGAGATCGCGCTACCGGTTATGAAGTCGCGAAAGAACAACTCTTGCGTGAGCTTTCCGATAAGAATCCTGATAAGACGCTATCCGAACTTGAAAAGCGTGTTTTGAGCGAAGCGAATTCGCTAGGAATCGGTCCGATGGGACTCGGTGGCGCGACGACGCTTCTCGGTGTGAAAATTGCCTCTCGTCCTCGTGTTCCGGCGTCGTTCTTCGTGACAATCGCATACATGTGTTGGGCCGCTCGTAGACGAACGATTGAAGTTTAAAAGTTAAAGTGTAGAGTGAAAAATGATTGAGCTGAAATATCCTTTTGATGAAAAGACGGTTCGCTCGCTTAAAGTCGGCGATGCGGTAGCGATTACCGGACGTATCTACACCGGGCGCGATAAGCTTCATAAGTTCTTTTCCGACGGCGGAAATCTTGAGGTTGATTTTCGAGATGGGGCATTGTATCACTGCGGCCCCGTGATTGTCGGAGAAGGTTCTGAGTCGAAACCCTACGTGGTTAAAGCAGCCGGCCCTACTACCAGTGTCCGAGAAAACCCCTACGAACCTGATTTTATCGCCAAGACGGGCGTGAGGCTTATTATTGGCAAGGGAGGTATGGATAAAAATACGCTTGATGCGATGAAGCGATATGGAGCCGTGTATATTCAGGCGGTTGGCGGCGCGGCTGCAATCAGCGCGGCAGCGGTAAAGAAAGTCGCCGGCGTCAGCCATCTTAAAGAGTTCGGCGCGGCGGAAGCTCTTTGGCACTTCGATGTCGTCGATTTTCGTGGGGTAGTGGCGATGGATTCCCATGGAGAGAGCCTCTTTGAAAAAGTCGAAATTTCCTCCCGCGAGAAGCTGAATAAAATGATATAATACGCGCATGGAAACTTCAGGACTTTGGTCGGTCATTCCGCCCCTCGTTGCTATCACCCTCGCGCTCTTAACGCGCGAGGTCGTTTTATCGCTTTGCGCGGCGATTTTTTCGGGCGCGGCTGTTCATGCGTTTCTTAATCATCTTTCGGTCGTTGAGGTTTTCAAGATCTTCATCGATCTGATCGGTTCGAAGACGGCCGAGAATATGCCGATGATTCTCTTTTTATGTTTCTTGGGTGCGCTCGTTTCCGTGATTACGCGCGCAGGCGGCGCGAGAGCCTACGGAGAATGGGCGTTCAAGCGACTCAAATCCGAGCGCATGGTCAATTTAATGACGATAGCGATGGGCTTTATCATTTTCATCGATGACTATTTCAATTGCTTGACGGTCGGTACGGTAATGCGACCGGTAACCGATAAGTTCAAGATTTCTCGCGCTAAGCTCGCTTATTTCATCGACACGACTTCCGCTCCGGTCTGTATTCTAGCTCCGGTTTCAAGCTGGGCCGCATATGTGATAAGTTGTATGCCGAGCGAGCTTCAGTCTCATGGCATGGATCTTTATATCAAGGCCGGCATGATGAATTTCTACGCGATTCTCTCGCTTGTCATGGTATTTTGGATTGCGCTTAAGAAGAACAGCGATTTCGGTCTTATGAAACGCATGGAGAAGTCTTCTCACCGTCATCGTGATATCGCGGCGGAAGTGATCATGCGCGAGGGCCTCGAGCCTGTCCCGGTCTCTCAATCAGGTAAAATCGTCGATTTGGTTGCTCCGATTCTGGTTTTGATCATTTTTGCGGTGTGGATGCTCAATAAGTTCGATGATGCCGGAGAGGCGTTGGCGCTCGCTTCCTTGATTGCGCTTGTCTTTTCGTTTTTCTTTTTGGTCCCGCGAAAGGTGATCGATTATCATCAATTCGCCGCGGCGGTTCTCTTCGGCATCAAGACTATGGTTCCGGCCCTGGTGTTGTTGGCGCTCGCCTGGGGTATTTCGTCCGTTTGCAACGATCTTCTCGGCACCGGTAAGTTTCTCGCTTCCATTATCGTCAAGATGAACGTCGGTATTAAGCTTTTACCGGCTATCATGTTCATTTTCGCCGCGCTCTTTACTTTCACAACCGGCGCAAGCTGGGGCGCGATCGGTATCTTGGTGCCGATCGGTCTTACCGTAGCGCTCGCGGTCAATCCGGCGATGTCGGTAGCGATTTTGGCGGCGACGCTTTCGGGGAGCGTGATGGGAGATCACTGCGCGCCGACGTCCGATACGACTATCCTTTCGTCGACGGGAGCGCAGTGTAAGCACATGAATCACGTGATGACTCAGATACCATACGCTATGGTCGCGGGCGCGATTTCCCTCGTTTTGTATCTGGCCGTTCCTTATTTTCTTTGAGTGATAATTCGGGATAATTTCAAGTTCGTCCTTGAATATTCAAGATATTATGGTATAATACAATCATAATATCTTGTAGTGAAGAAGTTTTCGATAGTTTTATTAAGACCGGAGATTCCGCATAATACGGGCGCCATCGGGCGCCTTTGTGTGGGTTTGGGAGTGAAACTGAACTTGGTTCGTCCGCTGGGTTTTACTCTTGACGATAAGGCCATCGCTCGCGCAGGCCTTGATTACTGGCCTCATCTCGATATCGCGATTCACGATACCTGGGAGGATTATCTCGCCTCGGAAAAGCCGCATAACGTCTTCTTCCTTTCGACTCATGGTGAAAAATCGCTCTATGATTGCGATTTTGAAGAAGGAGATGCGCTCGTTTTCGGTAACGAAGGTCATGGATTACCGAAGGAGTTCTACGAGAAATATGCGACTAAGCTCTTTAAGATTCCGATGCCCGGACCATTCGCGCGCTCCATTAACTTGGCTAATGCCGTTTCGATCGCGGCGTATGAGTGTTATCGTAAATTGAATGTGTAAGGGAGTTTTGTGCTACAAGTCGGAGATAAATTCGGATCTTATAAGGTAGTCAAGCTACTTGGGCAAGGAGGCATGGGATCCGTGTTTCTCCTGGAAAATGCCGATGGTACCAAGGTTGCGGCGAAAATTCTCGATCCGGAATCGTCCGGAGATCATGAATCTCGTGTGCGATTTCTTCATGAGGCCGAAATCGCGCTGAACTTCAAGAACCCCGGCATCATCAATACTTACGATATCGGCGAGGACCCCGACACTCATCTTTGTTATATCTTGATGGAATACGTCCCCGGCGGGACGCTCGCCGATCTCTTGAGAGCGACCGGCAAGATCGGCGCTCAGGATGCGATAATGATCACTCGCGAAGTCGCGAAGGTCTTGGAGCAGGTACGCGAACATGGCATAGTCCATCGCGATATCAAGCCCGAGAACATCATGTTCGGTTCCGATGGCCGAGTTAAAGTCGCAGACCTCGGTATCGCGCGTTCCTCCTCGATGGGCGAGGGGACGACTGTCACCAAATCCGGCGTTATCGTCGGAACCCCCGCGTATATGGCACCGGAGCAGATGATGGACTCGCACGCGGCGGATACGAGGTCCGATATCTATTCGCTCGGCATCATGCTTCATGAAATGCTCGTCGGCTTTCGTCCGAATCATGACGCGACGCTTCTGGAGCTCATGGCCAAAGCGGTTCAGGGCGTGGCGATTCCTGATATCCGCACGATCGATCGGACGATTTCCGCGTCGCTCGCTTACGTTGTTGCGAAGATGTGCGAAGTCGATCCTAAAAAACGCTATCAGACGCCTGGGGAAGTCGCTGCGGATTTGAAGAAAGTTTTGAACGGCGAACCGTTGGAAGTCGCGCCGACTCCGACTTCGGTTAAGCGCCCGTCCGCTTCGACCAAGAAGCGATCGACGAGTGTGAAGAAGACGCTTCCGGTAAAGCTTATCGCGGCGATAGCCTCCGTGATCGTGACGATAACGGTATTCGCTATCTTGGGCGCTTCAGATGGTTCTTCTTCCGCGCCGAAGAATAATCAGATCGGCGCGGAACCTACGGCAAAAACCGCGATGAATTCGCGGAGTGCGATAGCTCCCGAGCGGCCTAAGTTCGTTTCGAAGCCATTGGATACTTCGATCGCTCCGAATCAGCGTCTTAAGGAAGAAAACGGCAACTTGATTTTCAAGTACACCAAGCGTTCGGAGCGAAAGGTCTCGCAAATTCAGAAGGTCGCGCATGACGCATATGATATGCTTTCTCTTATAATGGGGCCGAGTCTCGATGCCAATCGTAAGGGCGAGATTCATTTCAAAGATCGCGACGAGACGTTTGAAGCCGACTTCGCGCCTTGTTCTTTCAAGTACGGCTTCTGGAGCTCCGCTGCGCCTCGAATCGGAATCTCGAGCGCGGTTCTTGATTCCGACGAATTGGAGGCGGGAATCGCGCTTTTGGTCGGCAACAGTTTCAGCGGACTTCATTATTCTACCGATAAAGCCGAGTCGAGGACGATTCAGTTCGCGCTCGCGAAGGTTTTGGGCGTGCAGGTCGCGCGGCAGCTCGGACATGTCGGCTTCGCCAATAAAATCATGAATCACTTGGAAGCGCGAATGAAGAACGTTCTTAAAGAGGCACAAATTTCCGAGAAGGATGTCATGCTTTCCGCGAGGCCTCGTGAGGGGGTTAAACCTAAGCCTGTCACGTGGGGTAATCTCGACTGGGTAATCGAATATCGCGTCGCGAAGATAATCGACGAGCTTTGTCGTAAGGATCCGTATGTTTTAAGCCGCTACTTCTCGCTTCGAGCGGAATATCGGAACAAGAGCTCGGTGATTTCCGACGCCGCTTTCGTCGAGCTGTTGTCGAAGGCGGCGAATACCGATCTCTTCCCGGCCTTCAATGAACTCGGCTCGAACGTTCATAAAGAGCCGCAGTGGGACTATATAACCGCGAAGGGCGAGAAGGTCTTCCGCGCCGAATTCGACGGCTACGATCTTTATTACACGATCAAGGACGGTAACGCGGTAATCTCGAAGCCGAAGGCGGACGGTGGCGGAACCGAATGCGCGGCCGTCGTCAAGACCAACTCCAAGATCGTTGTCCCCGGAGAAATCGAGGGAATGCCGGTTATTGTCGGAAGTATAGCCTTTGCGGGTGGTATGGATATTGTCGAGATTATCATGCGTGAAGGCGTTATGCGCGTCGGCTTTGAAGCTTTCGTTAATTGTCTCAAGCTCGAACGCATCGTATTCCCGCGTAGTGTTAAGAAATTGGACAAAGGGACGAGCCTTACTTGGGGTAGCTGGAATGTGAAAGAGATCGACTTCTCTATGGTTGAGAATTTCTCCGGAGAATGTTACTGGGGTATTGGCAGCCTTGAGAGAATCCTGATCGAAAAGGATAATCCGGCGTTCGTTAATCGCGATGGCCTTATCATCCAGCGCGCCGACAAGGGACTCGTTTTTTATCCGCGTGATAAAAAGGGCGAGATCAATATTCCCGAAGGCGTCGCTTTGATCGGAGACGGAGCGCTTTGGGGATACGGGAAAGTGAAAGAACTTAAGCTTCCGAGCTCGCTGAAAGCGATTAACTCCCACTTCAATGTGGAGATCGAAAGCGGCGAATTGGCGCTTCCTGAGGGATTCAAGCGCTTGAACTGGTTGGCGTTCAAGGGGATGAAATTAAAACGTTTGATTTTGCCGAAATCGTTGAATACGATCGGTCCGGGCGCGTTTGAAGGTAGTGCCATTTCAGAGATCACGTTTATGGGTAATGTCCCCGAAGAGCTGAAAGACGGTTGGTCGAATGGTCTCGATCCTGCCAAGACGACGATTTACTTCGATAAGAACACTCGCGGTTGGGATAAGCTCGAATGTCCGGTCGCGATTAAGCCGATAGAAGAGAAAAAGCATCTGGCGATTCGCGTTTTCGATAATCTTCACTCTTCTTCCGGTTGGGTTCTTAATCGTGGCGAAATTAAGGATGAGAAGTGGCCGCTTAAAAACAGCGAGAAAGATCGTTATCTTGAGTTCGAAGACGAGAACTTGCCTCCGAATAGAGTCCGAGCGATATGCGATTATCCGCTGGCGGCGTGGTATGATCTCGGTATGATCTCGGAGCGCAAAGCTCGTGAAATTTCCAAAGGAAGTATGCGCGGCGCGAAAGAAATGGGCTCTCGTCCCGTTTTTGTCCCCGATCATATTTATCGACTCGTGAATACCGTTAACCACAGTGTGGATGTTC
Organism: Kiritimatiellia bacterium; assembly: GCA_024405265.1. Taxonomy (GTDB): domain Bacteria; phylum Verrucomicrobiota; class Kiritimatiellia; order RFP12; family UBA1067; genus UBA1067. Next base: position 47,452 of record JAKSOZ010000009.1, read on the forward strand.
TTATCCACATGGGGTCCTACAAGTAAGAGGTGTCGAAAATGTTCGGTTGGTTGTTCGGAAAAAAGAAACGATTAGGAGCGCTCGATTACGCCGTTAAAAGCGAAGTCGGCCTCGTCAGAAGCAATAACGAAGACAATTACTTCGTTGATGAATCGCGCACGCTTTTCTGTGTCGCTGACGGCATGGGAGGCGGAGCGGAAGGCGAAGTCGCGAGCGCGATTGTAGTCGAGGAAGTCGCGAAGGTCGTCCCCGAGAAGCCTTATCGCAGTCGTCTCGAACATTTCGAGGCGGCGCTAGAAACAGCCAATCAGCGGATTCGTAAAATCGCCGCGGACAAGGGCTATCGCCAGATGGGTTCGACGGCGGTCGGTATTATCATCAGTGAAGATCGTCCTTCGCGCGCGGCGATCTGTCATGTCGGAGATTCTCGCGCTTATCGTCTTCGCGATTCCAAGATTGAACCGCTTACTCGAGATCACACGGTCGGAGGAGAGCTAAGCTCGATGGCGACCGGCGCAAAAGCTTCTCAGCTTAAAGATCGTGCGAATCCGCTCGCGCACATGCTCACGCGCGCGTTAGGCGCTACCGACAATTCGCTCGGCGACTGGAAGCTTATCGATCTTAAGCGAGGTGATAAGCTTATCATTTGCTCCGACGGTGTTCATGACGTCATTACCGACGATCATCTTCGCAAGATCATGAAGGCTGATGACGAGCCTGCGAAAATCGCCGCGCGACTTGAGAAAGCCATCTTGAAAGCGGGTGCGCCCGATAACTACACTTATATCATCATCAATGTCGGAGAAGTGAAATGAGCGATAATAAGCCGGACGTGTTTCAAAGCGGGGATCACTTCCACGGTTACGTGATCGAGCGCCTTCTCGGCAAGGGCGGAATGGGCGCGGTTTACCTCGCGCGTCATGAGATGCTTGATACGCTTTACGCGATTAAGGTGCTCTATCCCGAGGTTGCGACGTCGAACGCGAGCTATATCAAGCGTTTCTTGCGCGAAGCCAAGATCGCCACTCGCGTTCGCCACCCGAATATGGTTGCGGTTCATGACTGCGGATACGACTCGGAGCGGAACGTCTATTATCTCGTTATGGATTATGTCGTCAGTGGGGACCTTCGACAGGCGCTCGGTTTCAGCGGGCGCTTTACGGCCGAGAAGGCTGCTGACGTAATCGCGCAGGTCGCCTCCGCGCTTGATGCGATGCAGAAACTTGGCGTCGTTCATCGCGATATCAAGCCGGAGAATATCCTTCTTCAGTCCGATGGCAGCGTGAAGATCGTCGACCTCGGAATCGCGAAGGCGACGAGTCTCGGCGATGCGACGATGACGACCACGAATATGGTTTTCGGCACTCCCGCGTATGTCGCGCCCGAGCAAGCGAAGAATGCCGCGGACGTCGACGTGAGAGCTGATATTTACTCGCTTGGCATCGTCTTTTTCGAACTCGTTGCCGGACGCACGCCTTATGAAGGCTCGAACCCTGCGGCGATTATCGCGTCTTCATTAAGCTCCGATCCGATTCCCGACGTCAGAGATTTCAATCCCGAGGTTCCTCCGATGGTCGCGACGCTGATTCGACGGATGTGCGTTAAAGATCGTAATCGTCGACTCGCTTCTCATTCCGCCGTTCTCGCGGAACTCGCGAAACTCGGCTACTCGCTGAATCACGTTCATCTGGACGAGAAAATCGAGTATACTCCGACCGCTCAAAGCGAGAGCGCGACTGCGGGTATCGATCTCGAGCATTTGCCGGAAAAGGCCAACCACACGCTTTCTTTCGATACCGATGACGAAGAGGTAAAGGCGTTCGTGAATAAGCTTAAAGCCAAGCGCCGTAGGAAAAACGTGATATTTATTGCGACTATAGCGATTCTTGCCGTCCTTACGCTGGCGCTAATACTGACAATATGATATAATTCCCTAAGTATGAATAACGAAAAATTCGATTTTGGTGCGCTCGTTGATGCGCAGTTCAAGAACATGCCTCGTAAGAAAAAAGTCGAGGCTCCTGTGGTTTCTTCGAATGACAACGTGACGATCAAGGCCGCTTGGGATAATGGAGAGGCCGTTTCCGGTCTTGTCGAGAAGGAGATCAAAGGCGGCTTTGAAGTCACTGTCGCCGGTCAGCGTTGCTTCTGCCCGTTCAGTCAAATCGATAAGTTCAAGAAGGAATCGGCCGAATATATTGGAAGAAAGTTCGACTTCCTCGTGAGCGAATATTCGACGGATGATCGTGGGCTTAACGTTATCGTTTCGCGTCGTGCGCTTATGGAAGTCGAAGAAGCGGCGCTTAAGGAAGCGCTTTTACAAGAGCTTAACGAAGGCGAAACTTTGAACGGAACGGTGACGCGCGTCATGGACTTCGGCGCGTTCGTCGATTTGGGTGGAATCGAAGGTCTTATTCCCGCCCGTGAAGTCGCTTGGGAACGAGTGAACGATATCTCGAAAGTTCTCAAGTCGGGAGACGGTGTTACCGTCAAGATCTTGAAGATTGACCGCGAAGAAGGTAAGCTTACGCTCTCGCGCAAGGAATGTCTCTCGCGCGTCTTCAAGAAGGATCCCGCTGAAGAAGCCGCCGAGAAGTCCGCCGCGGAAGTTGCCGCGTGGATGGAAAACTCGAAGAAAAAGAACGCGTCCTTCGGCACCGGCTTCTTCGACTCCCTCTAACCACTACCCACTATCCACTAACCACTACCCACTTCTTCTCATGCGTATCGGTATCTTCGGCGGCTCTTTCAATCCTATCCATTTAGGCCACGTTCGCGTCGCCAAGAATGCGATTGATTCGCTTGCGCTCGATAAGCTTCTCGTTATCCCGGCGAATGTCTCGCCGTTCAAGACCGAGTCGAAAGCGGCTGAGTTCTACGATCGCCTCGAAATGGCGAAGGCGATCTTCGCGCCTCTCGAAAAAGCGGAGGTCGATGATCGCGAGCTTAAGCGCGGCGGAATTTCTTATACGATCGATACGGTGAAGGAAATCGCGGCGGAAAATCCCGGTGCCGAGCTTTATCTTATTATCGGAGAGGATTCCGAGGAGGGACTACCGCGTTGGAAGGACTACGAGGAGCTTATGAAGCTCGTGAAGGTGAATGTCCATCCTCGCACCCCCGAGTCTTCGACAGCGATCAGGAAGCTATTCGAGGACGCGAAGGTAGGTATGTCGACGGACTCGAAGATCGTCGCGGCGGTTAAGGCGGGCCTTATTCGAAAGAATGGATATTGTCCGTGCCGGCTCCCTAAGAATCCCGAGTTTTTCTGCCCTTGCGATGAGTTCAAATCTCAGATGGCCGCTCCCTCTTATCATGGTCTTTGTCATTGTCGTTATTATTTGAAGCCCTAATATGTACGAAGGAAGCGTTTTCGGTAAACTCGATCAGAAGCTCCAGCACGCGATTAAAGACGCGGGCTATCATGCGCCGACCCCGATTCAGGAAAAGTCGATCGATCATCTCTTGGAAGGGCGCGATTTGATCGGTTGCGCGCAAACCGGTACCGGTAAAACCGCTGCGTTCATGCTTCCGATTTTGAATCACCTTCTTAAGGTTCGTAAAGCTCGTCACACGGGGCATCCTCGTGCGCTCGTTCTTTCTCCGACTCGTGAACTCGCGGCGCAGACGGCGGAGAATATCAAGAAGTTTTCGAAGTATATCGAACTTCCGTTCGCCTGCGTGATTGGAGGAGTCAACCAATTCCATCAGGTTAAGGACATAAAGCGCGGCGCTGAGACTTTGGTCGCCTGCCCGGGGCGCCTTATCGACCTCATGACTCAGGGAATCATTTACCTCGATCAGGTCGAATGTTTCGTTCTTGATGAAGCGGATCGCATGCTCGATATGGGATTCTTCCCCGATGTTCGTCGCATCATCTCGAAGCTTCCGAAAGCGCGTCAGTCGCTCTTTTTCTCGGCGACTCTCTCGCCCCAGATCTTGAAGCTTGCCGGGGAACTCGTTACCGATCCCGTCCAAGTTATGATTTCCCCCGAGACTCCGACCGTCGAAAAAATAAATCAGAAGGTGATGTTCGTCGACAAGGGGCAGAAGGATGCGCTTCTAATACATCTTTTACAGCAGCACCCGGAGTGGAAGAAGGTCATCGTTTTCGCGAAGATGCGCCACGGCGCGGATCGCGTTAACAAGAAGCTCATGAAAGAGGGGATCAAGTCCGCGGCGATTCACTCCGACAAGACTCAGGCCCAGCGTACTCGCGCACTTGAGGCGTTCAAGAAGGGTGAGAATCGAGTTCTCGTCGCGACCGATATCGCTTCTCGCGGCATCGATGTCCCTGAAGTGAGCTGTGTCGTCAATATGGAGCTTCCGCTCGAAACCGAATCTTACGTTCATCGTATCGGCCGTACCGCGCGTGCAGGCGAGTCGGGCGTCGCGATCAGCTTTGTCGCCGGAGACGAAAAGGCCCAGCTTAAGGCGGTAGAGCGCTTCATTAAGAAGACGATTCCCATTGACCGCGATCATCCGCTTCACTCCGAGGAAGCCGACCGCAAGAACGGGAAGGAAGGTAAGGGTCTTCCTCAGGCGCCTTGGATTCATCCCGCGAACAAGAATCGCAACAATCGCAAGCGTCAGGGCCACAAGGGCTTCCAAGGACGCCGTCAACCCGATTTCGGACAGAAATAATTCATTCATTAAAATCCAAAGAGGTAACGAAAAATGGCATGCAAGAAGAAATGCGCCGCGAAGGCGCCCTCTGAACTCGGTTACTGGCAGAAGTGGCATGAAGCGTATAAGGACGAGCTCCTTAAGAATATCATGCCGTTCTGGATGAAGCACGGCTTCGACAAGAAGCACGGCGGCGTCTATACTTGCGTCGATCGCGACGGCAAGCTTATGGATACGACGAAGTCCGTCTGGTTCCAGGGCCGTTTCGGTTGGATGACCGCTTACGCGTATAACCACGTCAAGAAGGACAAAAAGTGGCTCGAGGCCTCGAAGAGCTGCTGCGAATTCCTCGATAAGCACTGCTTCGACAAGGATGGCCGCGCGTTCTTCGAAGTGACGGAAGACGGCGTCGGGCTTCGTAAGCGCCGCTATGTCTTCTCGGAATGTTTCGCCGCTATTGCCTATGCCGAATATTCGCTCGCTTCGGGCGATAAGGCTTGGGGAGATAAGGCGATCGAGCTTTTCAAGCGTATCCGTAAGTTCGTTAAGAACTCGAAGAAGTACATGCCGGCGAAGTACACGGACGCTCTTCAGGCCCAGGGTCATAGCTTAACTATGATTCTTATCAACGTCGCGAACGTCCTCAAGCAGATTTCGGACGACAAGGTCCTCGATCAGCAGATCACCGAATCGATCGAACTTCTCGTCAAGTACTTCATTCACCCCGAGTTCAAGGCGCTCCTCGAGATGGTCGGTCCGAACGGCGAATTCATCGATACTCTCGCCGGCCGCGTCATCAATCCCGGTCACTGCATCGAAACCTCGTGGTTCCTCCTCGATGTCGCGCTTGAACGTAAGGACGAAGCCTTAAAGGAAATCGCCCTCAAGATTCTCGACTGGTCGTGGGATTGGGGCTGGGATGAACAGTATGGCGGCATCATTTCCTTCAAGGACTGCCGCAACCTCCCGCCGCAGTGCTACGAACAGGACATGAAGTTCTGGTGGCCTCAGTGCGAAACGATCATCGCCTGTGCCTACGCGTACAAGATTACCGGCGACAAGAAGTGGCAAGAGCGTCACAAGCTCGTCAACGATTGGGCTTTCGAACACCTCAAGGATAAGGAATATCCCGAATGGTACGGCTACTTACATCGTGACGGCACGGTCGCTCAGCCCGCGAAGGGCAATATCTTCAAGGGCCCGTTCCACATCCCGCGTATGCTCGTCAAGATGATGGATTTGACGAAGGATATGTAAGCGTTAGACGAGAGTCTCTAAATTGAGAACTCCGTTATGGTGCCAGGCGTCGAGAGTGACCTTGGCACCATCTTTCATTTTAAGGACGGCGATCTTTTTCGACTTCCATTGAGCGCGGTCGACTTCGGCGATATCGTCCTTCGTGTACTTCTTCCCATTGATGACCATATTGAGCGCGTCATCATATTCGAACGAGAAGCGGTAGGACTTGAGAAGATTGGTGCCGACGATGGCGCCCGCGAGTAAGGAAAGAAGGGCGAAGCCGTATTGAGTCTTCGTCTTCTGGTCCTTGAATTGAGCGAGGGCTTCAGTGGTCATGTCTTCCGGCGGCGCGGACTTTTCGATACTAGTATACAATTCCGCCGCGCTCATCCTCGGATAGGTGACGATCCCGTCGTAAGCGAACCACGCTCCGAGGCCAAGCATGAGAATGGTGACGAAAAGATGACGTTTCAAATATTCTTGATTTATTGTAAGCTTCATGCCGGATAGTATATCATATTTCCCATATCTTGTGAAATTTGGCCGCAACTCGTGGCGGCTACCGCCGCCAGGCGGACATCGGCTGGAGGGGGATGAGATAGTGATAAGCGATAAATGATAAGTGAAGGTGGGGAACGATCTGAAAAGTGACCATTCCACCACTTAACACTTATACTTTATCGCTCGCGATTGCTCGCAATCGAGTTACATATCGGGGTATGATCGAATCAATACCGTGGCCGGCTCGAATCAATATCGGGACCGCTTCAAATCATTACCGTCCCCCGATCGAATCATTACCGTCCCCCAAGCGGCTCTCGGTATTGAATTGAAGCGGCTTCAGTATTCAAAGAAAGCGGCTACTCGCTCCAAAGTAAGCGGCTACTTGCTCTAAAGTAAGCGGCTACTTTGGTTGTTTATAGCGGCTACTTTTATCAAAGTAAGCGGCTACTCGATACGAAGTTGCCGCTTACAATTTGCCGCGTAGGGTAGATCATGCCTACTCATTGCCTTTACCTTGTGTCGGCGAATTTGGCCGCAACCGTGCTCTCTAGCGAAAACGGCTCGATACTTAAGAGCCTCTAGGCGCTCGGTAATCTTTAGATTGACCTCGGCCTGAGTCTCGACGTCTCGATCTCGTTTTCGCTTAGTTCCGCTCGGCTGACGGCGGCCAAATTCGCCGCGCATG